>NZ_LSIA01000210.1:0-8476 GCF_001556015.1 Novosphingobium sp. CCH12-A3
GAAGCGCTTATGCGCTTCCTACTCCACTCAAGATCATCGGGTGGGGCTGGATGTATCTGTCGACCGTGCTCGACGACTTCTCGCGCTACATCATCGCCTGGAAGCTGTGCACCAACATGCGAGCCGAGGACGTCACCGACACGCTGGACCTCGCCCTGGCGGCTTCTGGTTGCGACAGCGCCACGGTGCTGCACAAACCCCGGCTACTCAGCGATAATGGTCCCAGCTACATCGCGGGTGAGCTGGCGGAATACATCGAGGCCCGGAAGATGAGCCATGTCCGCGGCGCCCCGTGTCATCCCCAAACCCAGGGCAAGATCGAGCGCTGGCACCAGACCCTGAAAAACCGCATCTTGCTGGAAAACTACTTCCTGCCCGGCGACCTCGAAGCCCACATCGAGGCCTTCGTCGAGCACTACAATCACCAGCGATACCACGAGAGCTTGGCCAACGTGACGCCTGCCGACGCCTACTTCGGCAGGGCTCCGGCAATCATCAAACTGCGCGAAAGGATCAAGCGACAGACCATCGAACATCGGCGCTTGCAGCACCGCAAGTTCGCCGCCTAACATCAACCCCCTGACGAGGTCCGCACTCCGCTAATCTACGCCGCGAGTTGTGCCGAATGTTCTGACGACGGACAGCCGGCCGAGCAGAAGACGTAGCGCTCGCCTTCATACTCAGCCTTGTGAGCGGTCCTGGCGGGATCGACCACCATGCCGCAGACCGGATCATGGTCGACGTGACCGGACGGCGTTACGCCGTCCGGCTCATGATGGTGATGATGGCCGTGCGCCCCAGTCACCTCGGCGGCGCGTTCGCTCTTCTGATCGTCGTCGGCCATTCATCACCTTTCACACGCCGCGCGTGCCTTCCGGTCTCTGTTCACTCCTCGATCAGATGGAACTCTTCGAGCAGCTTGGCGATCTCGGTGCCTTCGAGCTTCTTCATCAGCAGCTTGCGCAGGAAGGCTGGTCCGGGAAGGTCGATGCCCTTGCCGTCCCGCAGCGGACCGATCGCTGCCAGCAGCGTACGGATATCGTAGGTCGAGTTGAAGACTTCCGGCACGCCGCGCTCGACATTCATCAGGGTGTAGACGGCCTCCATCGGGGTCCTCACCGAATATTCCGTGGTGAAGATGCAGTCCCGCTGTTTCGATTCCGCGAACTGTCCGATGAAGGCGAAATTGACCGCGCCCTCCGGCACCACGTCCGGCCGGTCACCCGCCTGGCGCGGCATGAAGAAGGCGGTGATATAGGGCATCATCGTGGGCACGGTGCTGGCGCCGGAGGCTGCGAGCTCCGGAATGTCCTCGACCGGTACACCGAGATGGTAGAGCCACTCCTGGGTGATTTCCTCGCCGGTGCATTCCTGCATTGGCTTCTTCACATAGTCGCCGGGCTTGTCGACAAAGAGCGCGTAGAACCAGGCGATCATCTGGTCCTTGGGCTGCTTCTTGAAATGCGGCTGGCGATGAACCGTCCAGCTCAGCAGCCACGCCGAGTCCTTCACCGTGACGATACCCGCCGAGACGATCTTGCCGGTGAAGGGGTTGCGCTTGGTGATCTTCTCGACATAGGCCGGAATACGGGCATCGAGGGCGGTAATCGATGCCGAGGCCCATTTCGTTTCCGGGATATGGGCCCCGAATACGTCCGGGCGGCCGAAGGCCGGATCCTTCGCCGCGATCCGCCGCCACAGGTCCCAGGCCGGCGCCGGTCCTTCGTTGAGCTTCGCCGGCGTCTTGTGATCGCCATTGTCGGAATTCTCGGTCAATGAGCCGATGGTTATGAAGACGAGATCGTCTGGCGCGAGATCGACGCCGCCTTCGACGCCGCGCTCTTTCCAGTGAATGCGGGTCGCTTGCTTGCGGCCGGGCTGGATGTCGAAATCGACGTCGGTGACCTCGACGCCGTAGCGGAACGTGACGCCGTGATCGGTCAGCCACTTCACCAGCGGCAGGACCATGGATTCATACTGATTGTAGCGATTGAACTTGAGCGAGGAGAAGTCGGCGAGACTGCCGATATGATGGATGAAGCGGTGCAGGTAGAGCTTCATTTCCAGCGCCGAATGCCATTCCTCGAAGGCGAACATGGTGCGCCAATAGAGCCAGAAATTGCTCTTCAGGAAATCTTCGCCGAAGACCTCGTTGATGCGCTTGTTCTCCATCTCCTCGCGTGTCGCCAGGAAAACGGAGAGCAGGTCCTTCTGGGCCTTGTCGTTCAACGTCAGCAGCGCCTTGTCGGGCACGTCCTGGCCCTGGTTCTGCGTCGTACGCTGGAGCGAAAAGTTGGGGTCGTCCTTGTTGAGCCGGTAGAATTCGTCGAGGACGCTGGCATCCTCGATCTCCAGCGAGGGGATCGAGCGATAGAGGTCCCACAGGCACTCGAAATGCTCCTCCATCTCGCGGCCGCCGCGAATGACGAAGCCCTTCTCCGGCACATCAAGACCATCGAGCGCGCCGCCGGGGATTCCCAGCTCTTCCAATATGGTGATGCGATCGCCCGCAACGCCGCCGTCGCGGATCAGGAAGGCGGCGCCGGCGAGCCCCGCCAGCCCCGAGCCGACGAACCAGGCCGTCTTCTTGTCGGCCCCCTCGGGCTTGCGGGGACGCACGAAGGCTTCATAGTTTCCACTGCTATAGTGCATGGCGAACTCCTGTTCTTCTTGTTGGGATCAGTCTGCGGAGGGTTTGTAGCTGTAGAAGCCTTCGCCCGAGGCGATGCCGAGCCTGCCCTTGTCGATGTAGTTTTCCTTCAGCCATGCCGCGAGCGACTGGGCGTGCTCATCGCCATGCGACAGAATGTTGTAGGGGGTGTTCAAGCCGATGATGTCGTAGATCTGGAACGGCCCCATCGGCGCGCCGGTGGCGATCCGCCAGACCTTGTCGACATCTTCCGGCTCGGCATAGCCGCCGGCCGCCAGATCGGCGGCCGCGTTCAGGAGCGGCACCAAAAGCGAATTGAGGACGTAACCCGCTTTCTCCTTGCGCACCGGGATCGGCACCATGCCGATGGCCGAGGCGAAGGCGATCAGGGCATCGAACACGGCCGGATCGGTGTCGTCGGTGCCCATCACCTCGGCGGTGTTGAACTTCCAGATGCTGTTGGCGAAGTGCAACGCCAGAAACCGGTCCGGGCGGCCGGTGAAGGCCTTGAGGTCGGTCGGCAACAGGGTCGAGCTATTGGTAGCGAAGATCGCCCTTTCCGGCGCAAGCCCCGCGAGCTTCTCGTAGAGCGCCTGCTTGATCGAGAGAAGCTCCGGAACCGCTTCGATCACGAGGTCCGCGTCCGCGACGGCCGAACCGAGATCGGCGGACAGGGTGATGCGCTGCAGGGACTCGGCGGCCTTGCCGTCGGCCGCACCGGCCACCTCCTTGCCATAGGTCTCGACGAGCATGGCAAAACGCTGCCTTGCCTGTTCAAGCGCCTCCTCGCTGGTGTCGTAGGCGGTAACGTCGAAGCCGCTATAGGCGGTCTGGAAGGCTATCTGGCTCCCGAGGACGCCCGTGCCGAGAACCGCCACTTTCCTGATATCGCTCATTCAATCTCCTTCTGCGCGGTATCGTCACCAAGAAACGGAGCCGCCACCTCCACCGGGACGCGGGCCAGCTTGCCGGTTTCCCGATCGACAAGGGCCCACTGGGTCAGCGAGGCGACGAGCGTCCGCCCGTCTTCATCATGGAATTCGACGCATCGTGCATAGCGCGCACCGCGCGGCACTCCGACGACCCAGGTGATCGCGCTGACCGCGTCTCCCGCCCGGACATTGCCGCGATAGTCGACCTCATGGCGCAGCACGACCGCGACGAACCGGTCGCGATCTTGCGGACGCGCGGCCGTTAGCCAGTGCGCCACCGACGCATCCTGGATCCAGGTCATCCAGACAGCATTGTTGACATGGCCGAGTTCGTCGATGTCGGCGTCCTGGGCGCGGAAGCGGATATGGAAGCGCCGATGCTCATCCACCTCGCCGACGAGCGGGTGTCCGTGCTCATCGCAGCCGATGCGTCGACGATCTGACACGATCCCGCTCACGAATACGCCTGCTCCTCATGCGACGAACCCAGTCCAGCCATGGCGCGGAAGAAGCCGACGAGCATCTCGTCGCGCGGCATGGCGCCTTCGACATCGCCCTGGACCGCCAGTCCCATCCAGAGCGCGTATAGACCGATGCCCGTCTGCATCGGCGGCAAGGCCGGACGCAGTGCGAAGCGTTGCGTTAGATCGGCAACGAGTTCACCGAACATCCGATAGCAGGCCGCCTTGCCCTCCCGGTGCCGCTCGGCGAAAGCCGGATCGCGCCGCGCGTGAAGCTGCAATTCGATCGAGAGGAGCGACCATTGCGCTTCACCGGCCAGCTTCGCGAGCCGGGCGGCCAGCACCTGGAGCGTTGCCTCGATATCATCGCCGGAGCAGTGCGCGACCAGGTCGCGAAGCAGTGTGACCTCATCCTGGATATGGCTCTGCAGGATCTCGACCAGCAGATCGTCCTTGCTGGCGAAGTTCGAGTAGAAGGCACCCTGCGAATGGCCGGCCGCGCTGCAGATGTTGCGGATCGACATGGCGGCGACCCCCTCCTCGATGATCGAGGTATGTGCGGCGGCGATCAGCCGGTCCCGCGTCTGGCGCTGCGTGTCCTTGCGCGTAAGCGGCATGGGTTCGTTCTCCAACCAACGGGCGAGACGTGCGAAACCTTTTCGGCGGTTCCGCGTTCTCAGTAAAAACCAGATATCAACTGATATCCGAAATCAACGGCGATTTCGACCCGAAATCGTCCGCAGTATCGAAATTAAAACGCGAAGGAGTGCCCTTGGCTGAAACCTACATTGGCTATTCCCCGGACGTGGAGGTTCTCGGCGAAGACGAGGAGCGGCTGACCGCCGAAATCCTCGAGATCATGGCCACCACCAACCGTAAGGCCTTCGAACGCCACCGCCATGCAGTGCGCGACGCCCATGCCAAGAGCCACGGGTTCCTGAAGGGTGAGTTGGTCATCCCGGAACTGCCGGAGCATCTGCGCCAGGGGCTTTTCGCTCGTCCCGCCACCTATTCCGTGGTGATCCGCCTCTCATCAGCGCCCGGAGATATTCACTCCGATACGATACCGGCTCCGCGCGGTATGGCGATCAAGGTCATTGGCGTGGCGGGGGAGCGGCTTCTCCCCGAAGACCAGGGCCGCAACCAGGATTTCCTGCTGGTCAATATCCCGACCCTGAGCTTCGGCACGATCGATAAATATCGCCAGCTCATCGGCCTTCTGGAAAAGAATGCCCAGAACCCGGCCGTTCTCCAGCGCGCCATGGCCGGGGTGGCGCGGGGAGTGGAAGCCGCGGTCGAAGCGGTCGGCGTCGAGCCCGGCGCCACGCTGCGCGGTCTCGCGCGCGACAATGACCATCTGCTTGGCGAGACCTATCACTCGATGGCGGCGATCCGCTTCGGCGACTACATCGCCAAGATCAGCGCTGCACCGCTCTCCGACAATGTCCGGGCACTCGCCGGCAAGGATGTCGGCGCGGTGGAGGACGCCACCATGCGCGATCTGGTGGTCGAGCATTTCCGCGATCAGAGCGCGGAGTATCAACTGCGCGCCCAGCTCTGTACCGATCTCGAAAGGATGCCGGTCGAGGATGCGGCGGTGCTCTGGCCGGAAGATCTCTCGCCGCACCAGCCGATCGCCACGCTGCGCATTCCCCCTCAGGACGCCTATTCGCCAGCGCGGCGGGTCTATGGCGATGACGTGCTGTCCTTCAACCCCTGGCACGGCATCCGCGATCATCAGCCGCTCGGCTCGATCATGCGGGTGCGCATCGCCGCTTATGAACGTTCCGCCCGCTACCGCCACGAAATGAACGCGCAGCCGCGCGTCGAGCCGACGAACATCGACGCCATTCCGGACTGACGATCCGATCGTCAACCAAACTTACGAAAGGAGGCCAGCCATGGCCGAGACCGAAGAAACCCCTCAGATCGACGAAACCCGCCTTCAGGCCATCCGCCGCCGGATCGAGGAAGTGGCCGGCGACGCGCCGCAGCTCGCCAAGCTCGCCCTCGAGCAGATGGTGACGAAGCATAATCCAGACCTCAAGGGCACCGCCGGCTCCGCCGGCCGTGTCGGCGCTCAGTCCGGCAATGTCTCGGAGCTTACCGCCATCGCCAACCTCAAGCCAGGCGGCGCGGACCGGCTGAAACGCATCTTCGGGCTGGTGAACGGCAATTTCGACGGAGCACAGAAGGTCGGCACACTGCACAATATGCGCTTCGTCTTCTTCGACAACGACACGCGCATCCTGTTCGCCACCGCCTATGATGGCGACTGGGACACCTATATCAACGACTTCGCCACCAAGATCCCCGACCTGATGGACCTGCTCTTCGCCTCGGTCGAGGGCTGGCCGGGCATTGCGAGCCCCAAGGTCAAGGACTTCATCGCCGAGCATCAGATCACCGCCGCCGGCTGGTTCGTCGCCAACCCGCAGGTGACCGTCGTCGATGTGCGCCGGCTCCAGCGCATGGAGCATGCCGTCAACGAATTTCTCGACAAGGTGAGCTGAGCAATGGCGATCCTTCAGAAACTGAAAGAGCGCTTCCGGCGCGACAGCGTCACGCTCGACCTGCACGACATCCAGGCGCTGATTCTGCGAAGCCGGCCGGAGCCCTATGTCGGCATCCATGCCATGCTCCATTTCGACGAGGCCGAGGGCGCGCGCGACCTCCTCGGCCGGCTCGCGCCGCATATCGCCTCGGCCGACAACTGGAGCGACGATCTCGATTTCTGGATCGGGGCCGCACTCAGCTTCGAGGGGCTGAAGGCGCTCGGCCTGCCGGAAGCACAACTCAAGACCTTCCCGCTCCCCTTCCAGCAGGGCATGCCTGCACGCGCGGAGCAGCTTCGCGACTTCGGGCCCAACGCGCCTGAAAAGTGGGAAGAGGTCTTCAAGCCGGGCAACTGCCATCTCGCGCTGACCATCTATGCCGTGAATGATGCGGCGCTCGACAAAGCGCTGGCGACAGCGCGCGCCGAACTCGACCGGAGCAGCGGCGTGACCCTGCTCGGCGAGCATCGCTTCGGTGCGCCGGATGGCGCGAAAAACCCGTTCGGCTTCCGGGATTCGATCTCCCAGCCCGCAGTGGAGGGCAGCGGCGTTGATCCGCTGCCAGGCGAGGAGCGGCCGATCAAGGCCGGCGAATTCATCCTCGGCTATGAGAGCGAGAACGGCCAGCCTCTCGGCATGCCGGAGCCCGCCGCGCTCGGCAAGAACGGCACCTTCGTCGTTTTGCGCAAGTACAACAGCCGGGTCGGCTGCTTCAACGCCTTCCTCAAGGCGCATGGCGAGACGCCGGAGGAACGCGAGCTATTAGCCGCCAAGATGTTCGGGCGCTGGCGCTCCGGCGCGCCCTTGACGCTGTCGCCCGACCATGACGATCCCGACCTCGGCGCCGATCCGCAGCGCAACAATGACTTCACGTTCAAGGAAGACCCCAAAGGCCGCGTTGTGCCGCTCGGCTGCCATATGCGTCGACTCAATCCCCGCGATTCCGAGCTGACGCTGCTTACCGACGTCAACATCCACCGGATCATCCGCCGCTCCTCGACCTTCGGACCGGTCTATTCCGAGGATGTCGCGCCGGAAGACGATGCCGAAGGCGATCGCGGCCTGTTCTTCATCTTCATCAGCGCGCGTGCCTATGACACGATCGAGTTCATGCAGCAGGAGTGGATCAACCGAGGCAATTTCGTCGACCTTGGCGAAGAGCGCGATCCGATCGTTGGCCTGCATGAGGATGACGGCCGGTTCACGATCCCGCAGGCGTCGGCGCGCAAGCGCATCGACGGTGTGCAGACTTTCAATGTCATGAAGGGCGGCGAATATCTGTTCATGCCAAGCCTGTCCGCGCTCAAATGGCTGGCGGCCGGGAGCTGGGGTTAGGAACCCGCCGGTCAGTCGTTGGCCTTTGTGAAGATGAACGTGCAATTCATCAGGATCGCTGCGCTCGGCCTCACCATGATCTTTGCCAGTCGCGTCTGGCCCGATCGGTAATCCTGACTGTCCGCCGTCAGCTGCATCGGGAAAGTCGAGCCGTCGCGGCGCTGGCCGACCACGACGCGACCGAGGCCAATGATCCGGCGCTCGCCGGTCTGCAGATAATGCGCGAGATATTCGTCATGCCGGTCGCGATCGGGCTGGGGCATGAGGCAGGAGACGTTGCGGCCGACGAGCTCGGCTTCGCTGTAGCCGAACAGGCGTTGTGCCGCTGCGCTGAACGACGTGATGGCGCCGGTCTCGTCGATGATGATCATCGCATCCGGCACCGTCGCCAGAATCGATTGCAGATGCTGCTCGCGGGTCTCGATCGATGCGCGGACCGCCGCCTCGTCGGTGACATCGCGGCTTATGCAGGCGAAGCCTCGATGTGTGTCGCCTTCGAACAGGGCGCTGATCGTCAGGCGCGCGAGATATTCCGCGCCGTTC
>NZ_LSIA01000211.1:0-22145 GCF_001556015.1 Novosphingobium sp. CCH12-A3
TGACCTCGGCAACGTCTGGCACGACGATGACGCTCGGCGCCGACAGCCTGCAGGCAGGCACGCTCGATGCGGGGGGCGATCTGACTCTGGCGGTGAACACTGCTCTCAATCTGGCCGACATCGCCAATGCGGCGGGCACGATGAGGGCCAGCTTCGGCACATTCGACTTCGTCGGCCTTAATGCAGGCGGATCGCTCGATCTTGCGGGGGCCAATCTTGCTGGGCGGGAAATCGTTGCGGTCGGCGATGCTGCCGTAGCGTTGACTGGCGATTATGCTGTCACGGCGTTTACCGGATATGGCAGCCTTCATCTCAAGGCGCAGACCGCAAGCGGTGCGGCAATCGACGTTATTGGAAACTTCGATGGTGGTGTTGTTGGTCTTGCCTCGCTTCAAGGTTATTCTGCCGGTGGTTCGCTCAACCTTTCTGCGGGGGAACTTGATGCTCAAGCAATCTATGGTGACAATGTCGATTTGCGGATTTTAGGAGTTGCAAGTCTAGTCACCGCCGATGCTTTTGCAGACTTCGCCTTTACGGCAGATACCATCTCCGCCAGCGCCTTGACAGCGCGAGGCAACTTGTCGCTGACAGCCAACGACACGATCAAAATCCAAGACAACGCGGCGGCCTTGGGCGATATGTCGATTGCAGCGACCGACCTTACGGCATTCAGGCTCACGACTGACGGCGGGATCGATCTGCAACTGCGCAACAGCGCTTCGGTCAATTTCGCCAGTGTTGGAGGACTTCTGTCCATCTCGACACCAACGCTCACGTTCGAGGCGATGTCGGCGAATGATATTCAGGTGGATGGAGGATCGCTGAACGGTGGGGGGCTATATGCCCGAAACGCGCTGACCGTTGTCGCAACGGGTCGGGCAGAAATGAGTGCTGGTGCTGGACGTGCGATTTCAATCACTGCGGGCAGTCTCGTGGCGCCGGTGGTGGAGTCAGCGGCAGGCGACGTTTCGCTGGCTGCCAACAGTAGCTCCATTCTTGGTGATGTCTCGGCATTCGGTGGAACCATTGCCGTTGTTGCAGGGGAGATCAACGTCGGGTCGGCAAAGGCTTCCGGGCGAGTGCAACTGAACGCCATCACGATCGGCGGCAGAATTGTGGAGGCCGGTACATCTGCCATTATCGATGCCAGCAACTCCATACTCCTCGACAAGGTTGCGGCTGGGGAGGGCGTCACGCTCGCTGGAGGAGATATCGACGTCAACGTAGTGACCGCAGGCACCCTTGTCGATTACTCTGGCCGCGAAGTGCGCATCGGAACGACAGATACCGGGACGGCGGTACTCGTCTCCGCTCGTAACTTCTCCTTCGACACCCTGAGCGCCGCAGATAGTGTCGGCATCAGCACTCGCCTTGGAATAATCGGCAATACGATCGAAGCAGGCACGCTCGACGCCAAGGCTGCCGGGGATGTTGCGCTTGGGCTGGTGAATGCCGAAGGAGGCGTCACGATCAGCGGAGCAAACCTCAGGGTATCGGTCGTAAACGGAAGTTCCAATGTATCGCTCGATGCAAGCAACTCTGCCGATTCCGTCACACTCAACGTCCTGGGCAAGCTGGACATTACCGCAGCGTCGCTTCTGCTCGACACCAGCACGTCCGGCTTGGATAGCACGTTCACGGTGACCGACACGGCAACGCTGGGCACGGTCACCTCGAGCGGCGGTTCGGTGTTCATCGACCCTGCGCTGCTGACGTTCGATGCGATCGGCGCTGCGGGCGGGATCACGCTGGCAGGCGGGACGATCACCGGCGGCACGCTCGATGCCGGCACCAGCATCGCCGTGACGGCAACCGGCGCGCTGACGCTGGCCTCGGCAACGTCTGGCACGACGATGACGCTTGGCGCCGACAGCCTGCAGGCAGTCACGCTCGATGCAGGCGGCGATCTCGGTATCTCGACTGCCGGTGGCGTCTCGCTGACCGACCTGCGGGCGGGCGGTGCAGTTTCGATTGATGCGGCAGGCCTCGATGCGGTCAGCCTGACCGGCGATGGCAACTTGTCTATGACAATCGGTGACAGGGCAGAAATCGGCACTGTGTCGGTGTTCGGGTCCTTCAACCTGAACGCTGCGTCATTACTGCTGGGCACGAGCAGGTCCGGTCTGGAAAGCGTGCTAGCAATTTCGGGGAGCGCCCAGATCGGCAGCATCTCGGCGGGGCTAGCTGATACCGGTCAGAATCTTGTGCAGGTTGTGGTGCAGGCGCTGGGCAACTCCTACACTGGCGGACAACTGTTGCCGATATTCGATGTCGTGCAGGGCCAGACCTTTACTGTCTCGTCATCGACAAACGACCTGTGGAGCGCCGGGCCGCTACCGCGCTTCTCTGACGCGGATGGCTTGGTCGCGTTCCGCCTGTCTACCGCCCAGGACGACTCGGGCGTCCAGCCGGGGACGCAAATTGGCGCGCAGTTCGGCTCGTTGACGATCGGCAACTTCACGGCGCCATTCGGTGCACTGGTAGGCGAGGTCGCGGGACAGAGAGTTCTTGTCGGCGCGAACGGCACGATCACGGCACCGGCAACGGGAACCCTTTCGGTTGGCTACTGGGATTCGAATTCCGGCGACAATACCGGCAGCATATCCTTCAACTTCGGGCTGGGGGCAGGAAGCGGTGGCCCGGCGAGCAACCCGGCCAGCGTCACCGTGACGACCGGCTCAAATCTCACGATCGGCACCGCCAAGGCCACATCTGCCATCACTCTTGATGCTGGGGGCGCTCTTCAACTCGACAGTGCCGATGCAGGAACGGCGATGTCGCTGGTCGGCAATACGATTGATGCTGGAACACTCACTGCGGGGAGCGACATCACGATCGCCAGCACGGGAGCAAGCCTGATTGATAAAGCCACTGCGGGCGGGATGTTCACCGCCGCTACCGGTGCACTTGATTTCAATATGATCGATGCTGCGAGCGATGCGCAGATCCGATCGCTGGCCGGTACGCAAGGTGGTGATCTCATCGCAGGCGCGAACATCACCATCGACGACGATGGCGATGTCACGATCAGTCGTGCCACCGCAGCGGATACAGTCGCCATCGCAACAGGAGGCGCGCTTTCCTACGGCAGCGTCGACGGAAGCAACGTGACCATCAATGCCGCATCGGCTCGTGGCGGCGCGATGACGGCGCGCACGGGTAAGCTCCGCATTGATGTCGTGGGCGATCTGACGACCGGCCAGCTCATCGCGGGTGGGTCGCTTGAGCTGACTGCCCGGGATGCAACGCTTGCGAGTGCGCAATCCGGCGCAGATTTCTCTGCAAGTGTCCGCTCGCTGAGTGCTCCGGTTCTCGGTGCTTCCGGCAGCTTCACCTTAGCAGGTTCGGGTAAGGTGGAGGTCGGCACGGCAACGGCGGGCACCGCTCTCGACGTGACAAGCCAGTCCTTGACCTTCACCCGGATGTCGAGCGGCGGTTCGTTGGGCGTCATCACCAGCGGGAACGTGGTTGGCGGTGATCTTGTCGCCACCGGGCAGATCCGGATTGCCACTGGAACCGGCAGCTTCACCTATGGCCGGATCGAGGGTGGGGGCATTGCGATCAGCGGCCGGACGGTTTCGGGAGGGGCTTTGTGGGCACGCACCCTTGATCTCGCCATCTCCGTGAGCGGCGATGCAAGTCTGGGCGCGATTGATGCCGCCGGAGACGTCGACGTCGTGGCCGGGAACCTCGGCTTCTCGTTGATCACTGCGGGCGGGGCATTCCGGTCCGCCAATACTGCAATGACCGGGACTTCCATCTCCGCAGGAGGTGACATCGATCTCACCACACAGGGCGATCTTGCAGTTTCGGCGTTGTCTGGTGCGTCCGCGCGGATTTCGTCTCGCGGGATCGTCAACATCTCGGGCCTGCAGCTGACGGGCGCGATCAGCGTCCAAGCCGATGCTGTTGGCCTTGATTCCTTGGGCAACCTGCAGATCATTCGCATCGTCGCCAATGACGGCAACGTCGTTGTCTCGGCGAATGGCTCTATCGGAGGTGGAACCGTCGCCGCGGCGGGCGATATCGATCTGCTTGCGAGAAACGGCAGCGTTATCGTCAGTCATCTGTCCGCAGGATACGACTTTGCCAATGGGGCAGGCCTGCGGCAGCTAGCACTGGTTACACCCGGTGTGAGGGGGCAAGGGGATATCGATATCGCGGCCAGCGGCGACATCGTGATCAACGACGTGGCAGATGCCGCAGAGACGCTTACTTTGAACGCGGGCAATACAATCCGTGTCAATGGACTTGCCACGGGTGCGAAGATGGACCTGACCTCGGCCGATCTTGCGATTGCGGCCAGCGGTCGACTTGGGGAGGCCACGCATACCAACGAGATAACCTTGCGCAACACCGGGCAGGGGCCACTGAAGCTTGGTGATAACATTGCCTCGGCAGCGAGCGGTTATGCCATCTCGCAGGCGGAATTTGCGAACATCCGCTCTGGAGGAGATCTGACCATCCGCGCCAACCAGGCGCTGCTGGTAGGCGATCTGGCAGTGGCCGCCCAAGCTGGCACAGTGCCGGGCCAGATCGGGGAAAATGGTACACTTTCGCTTGCTTCGGGCGGACTGGCGTCATTCCTCGGTGCATTGAGCATGAGCAATGCCAGCGGTAACAGACTGGCCGTGGACAGTCAGGCCGGAGTGTTCCTCGACGCCGCGACCGGCTCGATCCGCTTGCGTGAAAATGAAGATGCTGGGGGCACCCTGCGGATATCGGGGACTGGCATTGCCATGGTCACCCGCAGCGCGCTCGAGGACATAGCGCAACTGACGGACACGGCGCTCATCACGGATCGACTTGCCCTGAATGATGGGGTCACTGACGGTCGTACTTTGGTGGAAGCAGATGCGATACAGCTTCGTTCAGACCGCGAGGTTTACATCCAGAACACCTCGCTGGGCACCCGTCTCGATGATCGACGGGGCTTGGTTGCCAAGAGTCTGAGCATTGGCAGTCGTGACGGAGGCCAGCTCGATATCGCGATCAACGGCATCGTGAATGGCGAGGTCGGTGTCGATGCGATCGAGCAAATCGCGTTCGATGAAAGCTTCACCGAGCTTTCGTCGGTCAACGGCTGCGTTATCTTGAGTGCCAATACCTGCAACAAGTTGCCTTTCGAGATCATCGAACTGCGCGATCTCGTGGAGGAGGTGCTCAAGACCGATCCCGCGGAGAACGCGCTGCAGGTGGTCGACAGCTTCACCAAGACAACGCTCATCCAACTGAACCAGATCGCGCCAGCGGGCTTCGAACCGCTGATCGACGAGCCGGTGACGGGCACGGGCAATGACGATCTGCTTGGTGAGGCGCGCGAAACCGGCGAGTGACTTGACCTGAAGCGGGGGCGCGGGGCAATGGCTGCACCATGTCAGTCCACGGCCCCGCCCCCTTCGCGCCCTCTGCACCGCTCAAGCTGTTCAACAGCCTGACGCGACAGCTCGAGGAGTTCCAGCCCGTCCACGCAGGCGAGGCGCGCGTCTATTCCTGCGGGCCGACGGTCTACAATTATCCCCACATCGGCAACATGCGGGCCTATGTCTTCGCCGACATCCTTGGTCGCACACTGTCGTTCAAGGGGCTGAAGCTAACCCACGTCATCAACATCACCGACGTCGGCCATCTCACCGACGATGCCGATGATGGCGAGGACAAGATGGAGAAGATGGCGAAGGCGCAGGCCCAGTCGATCTGGGACATCGCGCAGCACTACACGCAAGCCTATTGGGAAGACGTCAAGGCGCTCAACATTCGCCAGCCGGCACGCTGGACCATCGCCACGGAATACGTGCCGCAGATGATCGCCTTTGCCGAGAAGATCGCGGCCCGGCACTGCTACGAACTCGACAGCGGCCTCTATTTCGATGTCTCGACCGTGGCCGATTATGGCCGCCTCGCTCGTGCGCAGACCGAAGATGGGGAGGGTCGCATCGAAGCAGTCGAAGGCAAGCGCAACGCCGCCGACTTCGCCATCTGGCGCAAGACACCGCCGGGTGAGAAGCGCCAGATGGAGTGGGATTCGCCATGGGGCAAGGGCGCTCCTGGCTGGCATCTCGAATGTTCGGTCATGTCCGGCGAAGTGCTCGGTTTCCCGTTCGACATCCACACCGGCGGCATCGACCACCGTGAGATCCACCATCCCAATGAGATCGCGCAAAACCAGGCGTTTTGCTGCACGAATGGGCTGGACCTCCCCGCAAATTCCGGCGCTCGGGTCTGGATGCACAACAACTTCCTGGTCGAACGGTCAGGCAAGATGAGCAAGTCGAGCGGTGAATTCCTGCGGCTGCAGCTCCTGATCGACAAGGGTTACTCGCCGCTGGCCTATCGCCTGATGTGCCTGCAGGCACATTATCGCAGCGAACTCGAGTTCTCGTGGGACGGGCTCTCGGCCGCACTCACGCGCCTCAAGCGCATGCTGATCGCGGTGGGCCAGCTCAAGGAGCGGGCGGGCGAAACGGAGGCCCAGCCCGGTCCACGATTCACATCGTTCCTCGAACGTTTCGATGCAGCGGTGTCGGATGATCTCAACACTCCGGTCGCGCTCACCGTTTTCGAGGAAGTGCTCGCGCTGAAAAAGGTCGATGCGTCGGAAAAGCTTGCGGCGTTGGCAGCAATGGATGCGGTCCTTGGCATCGGTTTGCTCACGCTTGACCGAAAGGCGCTCCGCCTCAGGCCCAAGGGCGTCGAGATCGAAGAGGCTCAAATTGAAGCTGCTCTCGAAGCCCGCAGGGCCGCGCGTGCGGACAAGGACTTCGCCCGTTCCGACGCTCTGCGCGACGAACTGGCTGTCAAGGGTGTGGAGGTGATGGACGGCGACCCGCTCGGCTGGGAATGGAAGCTCGTCTGAACGGGTTTCAATCCGCAATCTATAGGGTAAGTCTCTCGCAAATGTTATTGGGAGAGAGCTCAGCATGACCGTCCTCGTGATGAATGCCGTGGCCGCGCCGCTGATCGAGCCGCACCTTCCAAGGTGGGTGGAGCCGCGGTATTTTCGCAGCGCCGAGGAACTGTTCGAACTGGCACCGGAGGCGGAGATCGGCTGGTTTGACCTCTACCAGCCCGGCGGCATGGACAAGGCAATCCGGCTGGCGACAGGGCTAAAGTGGCTGAACTCGGTCTATGCCGGAGTCGATTTCTTCCCGCTCGATGTGCTTCGGGAGCGGGGCGTGATCCTTACCAACGGCACCGGCATCAACGCTATCACCATCGCCGAATATGTAGTCATGGGCATGCTGACCGTGGCCAAGGGCTATCGCGAGGTAGTGCGCTCGCAAGACCGACACGAATGGCTGCTCGACAGTCCAGGCAAGGTCGAACTGGCCGGCAGCCGCGCGCTGATTCTCGGCTATGGCGCTATCGGCCAGAGGGTCGATCGCATGCTGCAGGGTTTCGATGTCGATGTGGTCAAGGTGCGACGGTCGCAGGGGGAGGGCACGCTCGGTCTGGACGAGTGGCGTGGTCAGCTAGGTACCTTCGACTGGGTGATACTTGCCGTCCCCGCTACGCCCGAAACCGAAGGCATGATCGGCAAAGCCGAGATTGCCGCGATGAAACCCGGCTCCACGCTGGTCAATGTCGCAAGAGGCAGTGTCGTCGATCAGGAAGCGCTGATTGCGGGCCTGAAGGCGGGCCGCCCGGGCCACGCCTTTCTCGATGTCGTCACCCCCGAACCCCTGCCGGCAAAGCACCCGCTGTGGGACGTGCCTAATGCCCACATCACCAGCCATCTCTCCGGACGTGCCCAGACGCGGATGTTCGAGCGTTCGGTCACGCGCTTTCTCGAAAACCTCGCCCGCTTCCGCTCGGGCGAGCCGCTCCAGCCGCAGGTGGATCTTTCGCTTGGCTATTGACGGCGGGGCGTGACAGCGGCGCGCACCTTTGATAGCCATGCGGGCAAGGGCAGGCGCGGGGGCCATAACGACACGCGCCGGGAACTTGCCCTGCGGTCGCATCCAAGTTGGGGAGGGTAACGCAGCCTTGGCCGCGCGTTCCCGTTGATGGAGCGACCAAAAATGGCCGAAGGCAAGAAGGCGTCAGACCTGTTCATCGAGTGCCTTGAGGAAGAAGGCTGCGAATACATTTTCGGCGTTCCGGGCGAAGAGAACCTCGATTTCCTCGATTCGCTTTCCCGCTCGAAAAAGATCAAGCTGATCCTCACGCGCCATGAACAGGGTGCCGGATTCATGGCAGCCACTTACGGTCGCCACACCGGCAAGACCGGCGTCTGCATTGCCACCCTCGGGCCCGGCGCGACCAATTTCGTGACCGCCGCCGCCTACGCCACGCTCGGCGGCATGCCGATGCTGATGATCACTGGTCAGAAGCCGATCAAGAAGTCCAAGCAGGGCCGCTTCCAGATTCTCGATGTCGTCTCGATGATGGGGCCGATTACCAAATTCACCCATCAGATGGCCTCGTCCGACAATATCCCCAGCCGCGTGCGCGAAGCCTATCGCCTCGCCGAGGAAGAAAAGCCCGGCGCAACGCATATCGAACTGCCCGAGGATATCGCTGACGAGCACACCGACTCCGTCCCCCTCAAGCGCAGTCTCGTGCGCCGCCCCAACGCCGATGCCAAGTCAATCGCGCAGGCCGCTCACGCCTTGCAGAACGCCAAGGCTCCGGTCCTCGTCATCGGGGCGGGCGCAAATCGCAAGATGACCGGCAAGATGCTGCGCGAGTTTGTCGAGAAGACCGGCATACCGTTTCTAACCACCCAGCTCGGCAAGGGCGTGATCGACGAGCGCCATCCCAAGTTCCTAGGTTGCGCCGCGCTTTCGGCCGGTGATTTCGTCCACCGTGCCGTCGAGGACGCCGACCTCATCATCAACGTCGGCCATGACGTCATCGAAAAGCCGCCGTTCTTCATGCGTGAAGGCGGTACGCCGGTCATCCACGTCTCGACCAAGACGGCTGAAGTCGACCCTGTCTATTTCCCCGCCATCGAGGTGATCGGCGATATCGCCAACGCGGTCTGGCAGATGAAGGAAGCGATCGAGCCAAACCCGGCCTGGAACTTCGATCATATGCTGGCCTATCGCGCTGCCGAGGTCGCGCACACCGCACCGCTCGCCGCCGACACTCGTTTCCCGATCTTCCCGCCGCACCTCGTGCAGCAGATCCGCGATGCCCTGCCTGAGGACGCGATCATCTGCCTCGACAACGGCGTCTACAAGATCTGGTTCGCGCGTGGGTACACCGCCTACCATCCCAACACCGTGCTGCTAGATAATGCGCTGGCGACAATGGGCGCTGGCCTGCCCTCGGCGATGATGAGCGCGATGATTTACCCTGAGCGCAAGGTCATGGCGATCTGCGGCGATGGCGGCTTCATGATGAACAGCCAGGAGATGGAAACCGCGGTCCGCCTTGGTCTCAACCTCACCGTGCTCATCCTGAATGACAGCGCCTATGGCATGATTCGCTGGAAGCAGGCCAACATGGGCTTCGAGGACTTTGGCCTGACCTACGGCAACCCCGATTTCGTGAAGTATGCCGAAAGCTACGGCGCGCACGGGCATCGCGTCACAAGTTCCGAGCACCTCAAGGAACTGCTCGCCCATTGCCGCGATACGCCAGGCGTCCACCTGATCGATTGTCCGGTCGACTATTCGGAGAACGACCAGATTCTCAACAAGGATATCAAGGAACTGTCCAAGGCACTCTAGGGTTCAGGCGATTCATCATGTCGTCACCCCGGGCTTGACCCGGGGTCCCGCTTTTCCACCTGCGGCGGTTCGATAAATAGCGGGATCCCGGGTCAAGCCCGGGATGACGTTGGAGGTTATCAAGTGTCACAGCTCAAGGACGTCTACCCGCTCTATCTCAACAACAAGGCCGTGCAGCCGAACACCGACCTTGCGGTGACGGACAAGTTCACGGGCGAGATCGCGTTCCGCACCGCGCTCGCCACGCCTGACGTGATCGATGAGGCAATCGCCGGTGCCGTCCGCGCCGCCGAACCCATGGCCAAGCTTGCATCCTACGAGAAGCGCGACGTGCTCGACCACTGCGTCCGCCGCTTTGCCGAGCGCAAGGACGAGCTCGCCCATGCCCTTTGCGTCGAAGCCGGGAAGCCCATTGCCGATTCCGAAGGCGAGGTGGGTCGCCTGATCGACACTTTCCGCATTGCCGCCGAAGAAGCCACGCGCAACTACGGCGAAGTCCAGCCGCTCGATATCAGCCCCCGCGCCAAGGGCTACATGGGCATGTGGAAGCGCGTGCCGATCGGTCCGTGCAGCTTCATCTCGCCCTTCAACTTCCCGCTGAACCTTGCCGCGCACAAGATTGCGCCCGCCATCGCCATGGGTTGCCCTTTCGTGATGAAGCCCGCTTCGCTCACCCCGCTGGGCGCGATCATCATGGGCGAAGTGCTGGCGGAATGCGATATCCTGCCGGAAGGTGCGTTCTCGATCCTGCCTGCCAGCCGCGATGGCGCCGACCTGTTCACGACTGATGATCGGCTCAAGCTCCTTTCGTTCACCGGCTCGCCGGGCGTCGGCTGGGACCTCAAGGGGAAGGCGGGCAAGAAGAAGGTCGTCCTCGAACTCGGCGGCAATGCAGCCGTTGTCGTCGACAAGGATGCCGACTTGGAACACGCGCTCGCCCGCATCATCTTCGGTGGGTATTATCAGTCCGGTCAGTCGTGCATCCACGTCCAGCGCGTGATCATCCACGCCGACATCTACGACCAGTTCCGCGACATGCTCGCCGCCAAGGTCAAGACGCTGAAGTCCGGTGACCCCAAGAACCGCGACACGTTCATCGGTCCGATGATCTCGGCCAAGGAAGCGCAGCGCCTCAAGACCTGGATCGATGCCGCAGTGGCCGGGGGAGCCACGCTGCTCGCCGGCGGTGGCTGCGATGGCAACATGCTCGAAGCCACCCTGCTCGAAGGCTGCAGCCGCGATATGGACGTTTATACCGAAGAGGCCTTCGGTCCCGTCGTCATCCTGTCCAGGTTCACGGATTGGGATGCCGCGCTCGAGGAAGTGAACGACAGCAAGTTCGGGCTCCAGGCGGGCCTGTTTACGGCCGACATCCACAAGGTGATGGACGCCTGGGACAAGCTCGACGTCGGTGGTATCGTCGTAAACGACGTGTCCTCCTACCGCGTCGACAACATGCCCTACGGTGGGGTCAAGGATTCGGGCCTCGGCCGCGAAGGGATCCGCTTCGCCATGGAAGACATGTCCGAGATCAGGAACATGGTCATCCGCCGGAAGTGATTTCCGACAAAGAAAGATGCCTGTCTTTCCGATATGTTTCCAAAGATGCCGATTAGCCACTTGAACCAAGGGGTAAGAGTGTCCTAACCTGAAGATCAACGGGGTCGCATTGCAGCACTTCCGGCAGGAGCTATCGCACAAGGCAAAAGCCGCGCGATATGCAGGGCCGGTGGGGACGAGGGGCAATGCTGGGTACTATCATGCGAATCAGGCAGCTCGCGGCAACTTGCCGGGCCCTACCGCGCTCCGCCGCCATGGCGATGGCGTTCTGCCTTGTCATGGCCGGAGCCGCCCTCGGTGCATCCTCGCTGGTGTCGCCTTCGCTGCAGGCCCAGGGGACTGCGCCGGCGGTCCTGCGCGGCCACGTCGGTGTCGCGTCATGCGCGGGCTCCACTTGTCACGGCCGTAGCGTCGCCGATGGTGCTGTCGTCCGGCAGGATGAACTCATGCGCTGGCAGGAAGATTCCTCGCCTTCGGGTGCGCACAGCCGCGCCTGGCGCGTGATCCAGGAGCCGCGTGGGCAGGCCATCGTCAGGCGGATGGGGCTCGATGCTGCTGGCATTCAGCGTGAATGTGCGGGTTGCCACGCCTCGCCGGGATCTGCGCGTCCTTCCGATGGCGTCGATTGCGAAGCGTGCCACGGTGCCTCTGGCGGATGGCTCTCTTCCCACTACACCGTCGGCGCCAGCCACGCCCGCAACGTCGCCCAGGGCATGACCGACCTGACCCGCCCGCAGGTCAAGGCGCAGGTCTGCCTTGATTGTCATTTCTCCGGCGATGCCAAGGGCCAGTTCATCGCCCACCGCATCATGGCCGCAGGCCACCCGCGCATTTCGTTCGAGCTGGACCTGTTCACCACGCTCCAGCAGCACCACGATGAGGACGCCGACTACGTTCAGCGCAAGGGCGGCAAGACCAACTCGATGCGCATGTGGGCCGTGGGGCAAGCCGAGGCCGTGAAGCGCAGCCTTGAGCTGTTCAGCCAGCCGGCGCGGGCCATGGATGGCATCTTCCCCGAGTTCACCTTCTACGATTGCCACTCATGCCACCGCCGCATTTATGACGGTGAGGATGGAAACGTCACGGCGATCCGCAATCCCGGCCGCCCCGTCGATCTTGGCACGCCTCCCTATAACGACGAGAACATGATCATGCTTCTGGCGGCTGCGCGTGTCATCGCGCCGGATGCGGCTGCCACGTTCGACGCGCGGGCCAAGGCGTTCCACCGGGCGATGCTGGCGAACCGCGCAGAGACCGTCGCCGCGGCCCAGGCACTGCGCCAGTCTGCCGATGCGCTATCTGCGCGCTTCGCCTCTGCCAGCTTCACACGGGAGCAGACCTTCGCGATCATGGACTCGATTGCCAGCGACGCGATTGGCGAACGCTTCACTGATTACGAGGGGGCCGTGCAGTCGGTCATGGCTGTCGATACGCTGCTCAATGGTCTCGTCAATCAAGGCATGGTCTCGCCAGGTTCCGCCAGCGGTCTGCGCGTCCAGATCAACCAGGCCTATGCCGCCGTTCGTGATCCGAACGGTTTCCAGCCTCTCTCATTCCGCCGCGCCCTCGGCAGCGCGGTACGATCCATCCGGAGCCTTCGCTGATGCGCATGCCGTTGGCTCTCCGGCAGACCACCGCCGTCGCACTCGCGCTCTCTCTCACTTTGTCTGGGTGCGGCGGTGGTGACTCTGGCTCGGGCGGGACATTCACGCCGACACCTACCCCGACATCGTCTTCGCGTTTTTTCGCTGATCCAGCGCAGGAAGCCCTGACTGTCGCGGAAGTCCAGCAAATAATTGCGCAGGCAGTGGGCGAGGCCAAGGCCCTCAACTACCCGGCGATCATCGCAGTGGTCGATCGTGTCGGCAACGTGCTTGCCGTTTTCCGCATGAACGGTGCTGCAACCCGGATGATCATCAGCCCGCGCACAGCCACGGGCGAGATATCGCCGCGTGAAGTCGATGCGCAGGGGCTCGAAGTCGAAGCGACGATGGGAGCCATTTCGAAGGCTGTCACCGCCGCCTACCTTTCGTCGAGCGGGAATGCCTTTTCCACCCGCACGGCCAGCATGATCGTGCAGGAGCATTTCCCGCCGGCGCCGAATACGCCCGGCCTGGAATCCGGCCCGCTCTTCGGCGTGCAGTTCAGTCAATTGCCGTGCTCGGACCTTTCCGCCCGATTTGCCGCGGGCAATGCCGGAAGCGCCGCCTTTATCGGTCCAAAGCGCGCTCCGTTGGGGCTGGCTGCCGATCCAGGCGGACTCCCGCTTTACAAGAACGGGGTCGTGGTTGGCGGCATCGGCATCATGGCCGACGGCGATTATGCCTACGATCCCGATGTGACCGACGTCGACGGCGATCCGGAAGAATTCATGGCGCTCGCCGGCATCCAGGGCTTCGCACCGCCGGCAGAGATTCGCGCCGATCGCATTCCGGTCGATGGTTCC
Source organism: Novosphingobium sp. CCH12-A3 (assembly GCF_001556015.1). Classification (NCBI taxonomy): domain Bacteria; kingdom Pseudomonadati; phylum Pseudomonadota; class Alphaproteobacteria; order Sphingomonadales; family Sphingomonadaceae; genus Novosphingobium; species Novosphingobium sp. CCH12-A3. Next base: position 13,684 of record NZ_LSIA01000211.1, read on the forward strand.
ACGCTGCGCTTTGCCGATGCGCGGGTCGAAGGCCTTCATCCGCTTCAGACCAGTTTTTCCGCAATTAACAACACGGCAGGCACCCTCATTCCCGTGCGTGGCTATTATGATGGCACCGCGGTTCTTGCTGGAACGCCCTATGGAACAGAAGCCAGCGGCATTCGGCGTGCGACCTCGAGCGAGTTCTCGCTGGCCGACGCCTACGTCCTGAGCAACGGGTCTGGCGCAAACCGCTATCCCATCAAGGGCGGGACCGATTCCGCTGCCGTCGGCACGGCTTTGACCGCTGCAGAGGTGCGTGCCGTTCTCGAAGAGGCCTTCACGATCATGACGCGCGCCCGCGCGCAGATCCGCCGCCCCCTCGATAGCCGCGCACAGGTTTCGATTTCCGTTGTCGACACCTACGGCGAGGTGCTCGGCCTTGTTCGCGGGCCTGACGCGCCCATCTTCGGGATCGACGTTTCGCTCCAGAAGGCGCGCACCGCTGCATTCTTCTCCAATCCGGTCGCAGCCGAGCAGCTTCTCGCCAATACAGATGCGGAAATCCCCGCATTCGTGCAGCGTACCCGCGATTTCCTCGGCGATCAGACGGCTCTCACCGGCAAGATCGCTTTCGCTGACCGATCGGGCGGTAACCTGTCGCGGCCTTTTTTCCCTGACGGAGAAGTTGGCCGTCCCCATGGACCGCTTTCTCGCCCGATCACGGATTTCAGCCCCTTGGCCACTGGCCTCCAGATCGCTCTGGTCAAGGCCAACTTGTTGCAGCACGCGGTTTTCGTCGAAGGCTCTCTCAACGCGCGTGACGTGGTTCAGCGCTGCACGGCGGTCCCGGACACCCCTACCGGCAAGAAGCGCCTTGCCAACGGCATCCAGATTTTTCCGGGTTCGGTTCCGATCTACCGCAACGGCAAGCTGGTCGGTGCCATCGGCATTTCCGGTGACGGTATCGATCAGGACGACATGATCGCTTTCCTGGGAACGCACAATGGCGGTGCCAAGGTGGGCACCATCGGCAACGCGCCCAAGGAAATTCGGGCCGATACCATCGTCGTCCCGGTCGGCCAGGGCGTTCGCCTGCGCTATGTGAACTGTCCTTTCGCTCCGTTCCTCGATACCACTGACCAGAACGTCTGCGAGGGCAAGTGATGCAGCAGGTCGCTCTCCTTCTCGGACCGGTTCTCGGCATGACCACGCCGGCCTCCCAGCCCGTCACCCTGCCGTTCCACGTTTTGGCAGCCGTAGACGCGGCTTCTCCCGGTGCGGGGGATCCGCAGGAGGCGGCGAACCCGCAGAGCGATGCCGCGGCCGGGCAGGAAGCTGCTGCGCTCCCGGGTGGTGAAACCGATGCCGATGGTGCGCTGATCGATGGGCGTCGCCGCCCCGGCTTCAACAAGCAGCTTCCCGAGAAGGTCGAGCAGGACAATCCCGGTGCGGTCAATGCTCCGCCGCCGGAAGCCTTCTACGACAAGTACGATGGCGAGGGGCCCGTGGGCGATCTCGGCCTTGATGTGGCCTTGCCTGACCGCTGGCGCATCATGTCTTCGCTCTGTCCACAGAAGGACAAGGCGACCGGCAAGAAAGACCGCTCGCTCTACACGCTATTCCCGAAGCTCGAATACGTCTGTCATTCGCAGCTCGATCCGTTTCACCATAATCTGCTCAAAGGCGATCGTCCCCTGGCGCGGGGCAAGCGTCCCGGTTTCCTGAAAGGGGATGACTGGTATCTGCTGGCCGGCGCGGTTTCCGATACCGTGGTCGAGCCGCGCAGTTTCCCGATCCCGGTCGGCAACCAGACCACGACCAACCCCGGCGAGATTGACACCTTCGGTCGCAGCCACAGCCTGGTCCTGTCACAGACCTTCATCGCCAGCCTTTCCCTGCTCAAGGGCATGACGGCCTACAAGCCGCCGGTGATCGAGTATCGCATCGCCGTCGCCGCGAACCTCAACCACGTTCAGGTGCCGGAGCGGCGCGTCCTGTTCGTTGAACCGTCAAAGGGCACCAGGCGCACCGATGGTTTCATTGGCCTGCAGGAAGCCTTCATCGACTACCACATCGGCCGGTTTGATACGAAGCGCTACGATTTCGTCTCCTTGCGTGCCGGCATCCAGCCGATGCAGTCGGACTTTCGCGGGTTCCTGTTCAACGACAACCAGTTGGGCGTGCGCCTCTTCGGCAACCGTGACAACAACCGCGTGCAGTTCAATCTCGCCGCGTTCTGGCGGCTGGAGAAGGAAACCAATTCGGGCCTGAACGATGTCAGCCGGGCGCCGCGTAACGATTGGGTGTTCATGGCGAACCTCTATCGCCAGGACTTTCCCTTTGTCGGCCTGACCAGCCAGGTCTCGGTCACCTACAACATGAACCGTGAACGCAACGAGATCACGGTCGACACCAACGGCTTCCCGGTTCGCCCGGCGCTGATTGGTGATCTGCGCGGTCGCGAGTACGACGTGGTCTATCTCGGCTATGCTGCAGACGGCCATATCGGACGCCTCAACCTCACCGCGCAGGCCTACGCTGCACTGGGCGAGGACCGGAACAATTTCCTCACCAGCCGCGCGGCCGAGATCAAGGCGTTCATGGCCGCTGCCGAAGTCAGCTATGATTTCGACTGGACCCGCGTCCGCCTTTCCGGCCTCTGGGCAAGTGGCGACAGTGATCCTTATGACAAGACCGAAGGCGGTTTCGACGCCATCTTCGAAAATCCCCAGTTCGCAGGCGCGGACACCAGCTACTGGATTCGCCAGACAATCCCGTTCGCCGGCGGTGGCCGCAACATCTCGGTCAATGGTCGCAACGGCATCCTGAACTCGCTTCGCTCATCCAAGGAGCAGGGGCAGTCCAACTTCACGAACCCGGGCACGATGCTGCTTGGTCTGGGTACGGATTTCGACCTTACTCCCACCGTGCGGGTCTCGACCAACCTCAACCATCTCTGGTTCGAGAACACCAAGATCCTGCAGGTGCTGCGCAACGAAGGTTCGATCCCGCGCGACATTGGCTGGGATGCTTCCGTCTCGGCAATTTGGCGGCCCAACGCCTCGCAGAACCTCGTCTTCCGCCTTTCGGGCGCCGTGCTTGATCCTGGGGCGGGCTTTGATGATCTGTTCGCCCAGATGGGCAAGGCAAGCCGCTTCTATTCCGTCCTCGCCAACGCGACCCTGGCCTTCTGATGACCCAGCCCATGACCGACACGCGCAGCTTCCGCAAACTCTCGCTGGCATGGCTGATAGCGGCGCTCGCCGCCCTGCTGATCCCGAGCGCTCTTTACGCTTCGGGTGAAGAGAAAGCCCAGAAGGTTACGCATACTCGCGCACCCGCCGCGCCGCGCGGCCAGCCCGGTGATACGGTCGAGGAGCAGTGGGCCTACGTCGACAAGCAGAATGCAGGCTGCGTCAGTTGCCATACCAAGAGCGATCATCGCACCATGCACGCCAGCCCAGCTGTGGTGCTGTCCTGTGCCGATTGCCATGGCGGCAACACCAAGGTCATGGCTGACCGGTCATGGAACCGCAATTCGATCGATTATGTCGCGGCCATGAAAGATGCACACGTTCTGCCGAAGTACCCGGCCGCATGGGGCTGGCCGTCGTCAGCCAACCCGAAGCGTTCCTACGCGCTTCTGGGCAAGGAAAGCCCCGAGTTCATCCGCTTCGTCAACCCGTCGGACTATCGCGTTGCGCGTGACTCCTGTGGTGCTTGCCACATGCAGATCATCGAAGCGTCCGAACGCTCGCTGATGTCGACGGGGGCAATGCTGTGGGGCGGGGCGGCCTATAACAACGGCATCGTCCCCTTCAAGAACTACATGTTTGGCGAAAGCTTCACCCGCAATGGTGAGCCTGCCTTGCTGAAGTCGGCCTCGAAGGAGATCGGCGCGGACGGCAAGCCGATGTGGGGCACCGTCACGCCCCGGGAGAAGGCGCGCGGCGCCTTGCCCATCATGTACCCACTGCCGCGCTGGCAAACCATCCCGCCGGGCGACGTGTTCCGCGTGTTCGAGGATGGTGGCCGTACGATCAACCCGCAGTTCCCCGAAATCGGCCTGCCCAATTCCACGGGTCTGATCCAGCGCCTGGACGAACCGGGGCGTCCTGATCTCAAGCAGTCCAACCGCGGCCCCGCCACGGGCCTGCGCGTCGCCATCCCGGTGCTCAACATCCACAAGACGCGTTTGAATGACCCGTTCCTGTTCCAGATGGGCACCAATGATCAGCCGGGCGACTATCGCTCCTCGGGCTGCGCGGCGTGCCATGTCATCTACGCGAACGACCGTGAACCGCGTCACTCGTTGAGCTACGGCAAGTGCGGGCGTGACGGGCAGACCATCACGGCTGACCCCACCATAAACTCCCTGCGTGAAGGCCAGCATCGCAAGGGTGCCTATGGCTCCTACAACGCCGAGAAAGAAGAACATCACGACAAGGTGCGCGGCACGGTTCTCGGCGGGAAGCGCGGCTATCTCGGCGGTGACAGCACTGATCCTGAACAGTCGAGAGACATGGAGGGCGATTGCGCCCGCGCCATTTCCTCGGCCGAGCAGCTGGTCTACTCGCCGGGCAAGGGTGTCGCGCCACATGGCTCGATGGACAACGACAAGATGGACCAGGCCTCGGCCCACGCCATGGCCGGACTGGACGCCAAGGGGCACCCGAAGAAGGATGCCCACGGCGAAGATGCGCACCAGGCCGATGGCCCAGTCGCAATGCAGGATCGCGAACGCGGCCACCCGCTGGTCCATGCCTTCACCCGCGCCATCCCGACCGCGCAGTGCATGAATTGCCACATGCACCAGCCCAACATCTTCCTGAACTCTTACCTCGGCTACACGATGTGGGACTACGAGTCCGATGCGCCGAGTATGTGGCCCGGGCCAGAGAACCGAGCGCCCAAGCCCGCCGGCATGTCCGATGAAGACTACGCAAAGACGTTCAAGAAGCAGTTCTACCCGAACATCGACGAGCAGCGCGAAGTGCTGGACCGCAATCCCGAGGGCGCGTCCACGCGCGGTCTGTGGCGCGATGTCGAATTCCTGCGCAACGTCTATGACCTGAACGACAAGCTGGAACGCACCCAGTTCGCCGACTATCACGGCCACGGCTGGAACTTCCGCGCCATCCTCAAGCGCGATCGTCGCGGCAACCTGCTCGATGACGAGGGCGATATGTCCTCCTACGGCACCGACAAGGCGCACATCATCTCGCCTGACGATCCGGAAAAGTTCCGCAAGGCCGGCGAGGGCAAGTTCGTCGAACCGGGTGAGAGCAATCCCGGCAAGGCCGTCCACATGATGGACATCCACGCCCAGATCGGCATGCAGTGCGCCGATTGCCACTTCTCGCAGGACAGCCACGGCAATGGCATGATCTATGGCGAAGTCGCCAACGCGGTCGAGATCGGCTGCAAGGACTGCCACGGCACGCCCGATGCCTACCCGACGCTGCTGACTTCGAACATGGCGGCACCCGAAAAGGGCAACAATCTTGCGCTGCTGCGCAATGCAGACGGCCAGCGTCGCTTCGAATGGTTCAAGGAGGCCGATGGGCGCCGCGTGCTGATCCAGCGCTCGATCATCGATCCCAAGTTGTCCTGGCGCGTCAGCCTGGTGAAGGACTCGGTCGACGCCCGCTTTGCCGGGCAAATGGACACGTCCGGCAAGCCGATCTTCAACCCCAAGGCCGCCCGCGCGAAACTGATGGCCAAGTCCGCGTCGGATGACGGTGTCTACAAGTTCGGCACCGGCGTGGCCAAGGAAGCGCGCGCCCATCGTGACGACGATATGGCTTGCTTCACCTGCCACCTGTCGTGGACCACTTCCTGTGCCGGATGCCACCTCCCGATCGAGGCGAACTGGAAGTCGGCGACGCACAAGTACGAGGAAGATTACACCCGCAACTACGCGACCTATAACCCGCAGGTCGCGCGCGATGACATGTTCCAGCTTGGCAAGCACCAGCGCAACAAGTCGTCGGGTTCGGACCCGGTGCAGTATGACGCCTCGGGCAATCCGGTGTCGGGCAAGGCGATAACCGCGCCGATCCGTTCAACTTCGGCTCTGATCTTGTCGTCAACCAACATCAACCGCGAACGCATCTACGTGCAGCAGCCGCCAATTTCCTCGATCGGCTACTCGTCACAGGCCTTCGCGCCGCACTTCCCGCACACTGTTCGCAAGAACGAGACCAAGCAGTGCACCGATTGCCACGTCAGCCAGGACGAAGACAATAACGCCACGATGGCGCAACTCCTCCTGCTGGGCACGAACTACGTGAACTTCGTGGGCATGAATGCCTGGTTCGGTCTGGACGGCGGATTTGAAGCTGTCCGCGTTACCGAATGGGATGAGCCGCAAGCGGTGATTGGCTCATACCTGCACCGCTACGCCTACCCTGATTACTGGAAGCAGCACGTCGAACATAACGGGCGCGAGTTGAAGAACTGGACGCGCGGCAAGATCGTCGATGGCAAGCTTTCGGGGGAAACAACCGGGCAGGAACAGTTTGCCAACGTGGTGGAGGGCACCAAGGACGCGGTCCGCTGCCTGCAGATGCGCGGCGAGTACATGTACGTCGCAGAGGGCAAGGGCGGATTCCGAGCCTATGACATTGCCGCCATCGGCAACAAGGGCTTCTCGGAGCGGATCGTCACTGCTCCCTTCTCGCCCTTGGGCCATGACACCCATGTCGCTACCACCAACGCGACCTGCATGGCCCTGCCGACCAACCAGTCCATCGCGCCGACCCGCAACACACCCGAATTGCGCACGCTCAATCAGGAGCAGCCGTTCTCGCCGATCTATTCCTACGCTTTCGTGACCGATGCGGTCGAAGGCCTGATCGCGGTCAACGTCGACACTCTCGCCGACGGCGAATTCCGCAACAATTTCTTCAATCGCGCGCTGACCTTCAACCCGGACGGCGTGCTCACTGGCGCTCGTCACATCACGCTCGCCGGGGACTACGCCTATATTGTCACCGACAAGGCGCTGGTCACGGTTCATCTGCCCAAGCCATGGTCTGCGCAAAAGCCGTGCGAAGTCAGTGAAAAGAAGGGTGGCGAAACTTGCCTCGATCCGCGCATCACTTCGGTCGTGCCCTTGCGCGATCCTCGCGCCACGGCGGTGCAGTTCCGTTACCTGTGGGTGACGACGGCCAATGGTCTTGAACTGATGGATATCACCAACCTGGCCCAGCCCAAGGCCTTACCATCGGCAACCGTGCCGCTGGCAGATGCCCGCCGCGTCTACCTTGCGCGCACTTATGCCTATGTCGCAGCCAAGTCGCAGGGGCTGGTCATCGTGGACATCACCGCGCCGACGCGACCGTCGATCTACACCAGCTACACTGCTGACGGGCAATTGAACGATGCCGAGGACGTGATCGTGGCGTCAACCAACGCCTCGCTCTTCGCCTACGTCGCCGATGGCCGGAACGGGATGAAAGTGCTGCAGCTGACCTCGCCAGCCAGTCAGCCGAACTTCTACGGCTTCTCGCCCGAGCCCAAGCCGGAGCTCATTGCATGGGCTCGTACACCGACACCGGCCCTGGCGCTGTCAAAGGGGCTAGATCGCGATCGCGGTGTAGATGAAACCGGAGGCCAGATGGCTGTCTTTGGTCGGCTTGGTTCCCGCCCGTTCACCCGGCCCGAAATGGAAGAGCTGTTCCTCAACAGCAAGGGCGATGTCTTCCGCGTCACCAACGCCGTAGACATGAGCCTCTGGGTCGGTGCCAAGCCTGCGCCGCTGCTCGCGAAGACGAATTGACCGGTTGGAGAGGAGAGCGGGTGCCTTGAGTCCATGCGCTCAAGAGCACCCGCCGATCTCCTCAGTCCTCGTCGAGCAGCAGGATCTCGCACTCCACTTCCATGAGCGGTGAGGGCAGGACCTCATGGTCAACCCGGGTCACCGCAGCATCGGCCACCAGCCGCCCTCGCAACTTGAACTCGTGTTCGGGCAGAACCGCGATGAAGCTCTCGCCGTCACTTACCGCCTCGCTGCCGGCAAAGCGGAGCACCAGACGGTGCCGCGAGCCTGAAAATGTGATGCTCGCCCACGGCGTCTCGTCATGGCTGACAACTTCGACATGTGGCCCACTGATCTCGCGCACGCCACGCAACAGGCGCTCGGCGGGAGATGGGCGAGGGGTGAGAGGAGGAGGAACGCATTCAGCAAGCGCCTTGGTCTCGAAAGCATGAGGATCAAGCAACATGGACATTCTCTCCGAAGTTGTTCATGAAATGTTCTACGCGTTTCACCATTCCGGAACGCGGCTCACGGCCGTTGCGCAGATCACCCACAAGACGGGGATCGTGGGCGGCAAGGCGGCCGAACTTGGTGACTGACATGCCCGTCTGGCGAAGGAAGCTGGACACCCGCAAAAACCGATGGAGTTTCGGTGTCGATGGTGATTCATTGATCGAGAGCGATCATGGAGAGCCGTGGTGGATCCGAAGTCTCTGTT
>NZ_LSIA01000212.1:0-3370 GCF_001556015.1 Novosphingobium sp. CCH12-A3
GTCTACACCATTTCGTTGAATGTTTGGGCGCACCAGTCTGCGATGTAGTCGCGCATGGCGGTGCCGTTGTCGGCGCCGCAGTGTTCGACTTCGAAGTCGGCTTTTGTGAAGATGCGCAGGGAGCGTTTTGGGCTGTTGGTGGCCTGATCGTAGCTCATGTGGGCGTTGTAGACGGGGATCTGGCGGTCGTTTTCGCCGTGGGTGACGAGGAATGGCACGCGGATCTTGTCCACCTGTCCGTCGAGGGTGATCTGGTCGGCATAGGCGAGGAAGGCCTCGCGATCGTCGATGCCGAAGACCCACATGACGTGGTCCCAGTAGTGTGGGACGGGGTTCTCGCCCTCGTTGGCGACGCGTTCGCGCTGGCGCTGGCCCCAGACGTGGTTTGCGCCCATGACGGCACACAGTGCGTAACGGGGATCGTTCGCGGCGATGCGCGGGGCGTGGTAGCCACCGAAGGACAGGCCGAAGATGCCGATCTTCGAGTGAATCACATCGCTGCGCGTCAGGAGATAGTCGAAGGCCGGGCTGCCCCAGCGTTCGGCGTCGTGGACGGCGGGGAGATTGCGCTTGCGGATCGCTTCGCCGGTGCCGGGCTGGTCGAGGAAGAGCGTGTTCATGCCGCGGGCCAGGTTCACCGCGCCATGGCCTGCCATGCACACCTGCTCCTTCATGGAATCGAGGCCATTGACCGAGACCAGCGTGGGCCGCGGCGTGCCGCTGCCATCGTGGACGAAGATCGCCGGATAGCTCGCTCCCTCGTAGGGGATCTCCACCTTCTCGACATGGAGGCCGCTGAGCGCGCTGCCCTTGTGGTAGAGTTCGAGGCCCTTGTTATAGGCCGCCCAGCGCGGCGCGTAGTCGCGGCTCTGCAGGCGCTCGGCCCCGAGGTAGTATCCCGAAGCGCGCAGGTACTTGGCGCCGGCCGAGAGGAGATAGCCATCGGCCTCGTCGCGTTCGGCATTGCGGGTCACCTGATCGGCCACGGCAATCCAGCTGTCGAACAGTTGTGCGGACCCGGCATCGGCGCCGGCCTTTGCCGCCTCCCGGACGGGCCGGCAGACCTCGTCCAGTTCGCCGTGGTTGCCGCCTGCGATCAGGGCAAGGTTGATGCCCAGGTTCCAGACATAGTTACCGGGAAAGGGTTCGAACATCGTGCAATCCTATTCTGCGGTCCAGCCGCCATCGACGACGAGGCTGGTTCCGGTCATCAGCGCGGAGGCGTCGGTTGCAAGGAACAGCACGGCGCCCATCAGGTCCTCGACCTTGCCGATCCGTCCCAGCTTGATCCTGGCCAGCACGCTGGCCCGGAAGGCCGGGTCGGCGAACATCGGCTCGGTCAGCGGGGTTTCGATGAAGGTCGGCGCGATCGTGTTCGATCGGATGCCATGCTGCGCCAGGTCGAGCGCAAAGGACTTGTTCATGCCTTCGATCGCCCATTTGCTTGCGCAATAGAGCGAGCGGTTGGGTCCGCCGACATGGCCCATCTGCGAGCCCATGTGGATGAGGGAGCCTGGCGTGCCGGTCTCGATCATCCGGCGGGCACAGGCCTGCGCGACGAAGAAGGCGGCGCGCAGGTTGAGGCCCAGGACGGCATCGTAGTCCGCTTCGCTCACCTCCCACATCGGCTTGGGGCGGTTGCTCCCGGCATTGTTGACCAGCACGTGAAACGGCTCGCGCTCGGCAAAGAACGCAGCCACGGCGTCGAGGTCGGCGACGTCGAGCGTGGCGCCTTGCGCGCCATTGCCGATCGCGGCTGCCGCTTGCGCGATCTCGCCGGACGAGCGGGCGACGAGAGTGACCGCCGCGCCCGCCTGGGCAAGGGCAGCGGCGGCGGCCAGACCGATGCCTCGCCCTGCGCCTGTCACGACCGCCCGCTTGCCATCAAGACGCAGCGAGGGGGTGCGGGGCAGGGGAGTCATGCCACGCCCCTCATGCTTTGGTCAGTTCACTCGGCGCGGCCTGCCCGGCGTAAGGCACAACGCGCCCGCCGAAGCGGCGCACGCGGATGTTGGCCTGCTCGCCGTGGCCGGCAAAGCCTTCCAGCGCGCAGAGGCGGCTGCAGTATTCGCCCACCAGCGCCGAAGCCTCGTCGGTCAGGACCTTCTGGTAGGTGCAGGTCTTGAGGAACTTGCCCACCCACAGGCCACCGGTATAGCGCGCCGCCTTCTTCGTGGGCAGGGTGTGGTTGGTGCCGATGACCTTGTCGCCGAACGAGACGTTGGTGCGATTGCCCAGGAACAGGGCGCCGTAGTTGGTCATGTTCTGCAGGAAGTAGTCAGGGTCGGCGGTCATCACCTGGACGTGCTCGCTGGCGATGTCGTCGGCAATGCGCACCATCATCTCGTAACTGTCGGCGACGATGACTTCACCGAACGCTTCCCACGCCTTGCGCGCGTGATCGGCGGTCGGCAGGATCTCGAGCAGACGGTCGATCTCGGCCATCGTGGCCCGCGCGAAGCTCTCCGAATTGGTCAGCAGCACGCCGGGGCTGTCCGGCCCGTGCTCGATCTGGCCGAGAATGTCGGTCGCGGCCATCTCCGGATCGCAGCCGATCTCGTCGGCAATGATCAGGGTCTCGGTCGGGCCGGCGAAGAGGTCGATGCCGACGCGGCCGAACAGCTGGCGCTTGGCTTCGGCGACGAAAGCGTTGCCGGGCCCGACGAGGATGTCGACCGGATCGATCGTCTCGGTGCCGATGGCCATGGCCCCGATCGCCTGGATGCCGCCCAGCGCATAGATGGTGTCCGCCCCGGCCAGGGCCTGCGCTGCAACGATGGCGCGCGCGGGCTTGCCCTGGAAGGGCGGGGCGCAGGTCACGACGCGCGGGACGCCGGCCACCTTGGCCGTGATCACCGACATGTGCGCCGAGGCCAGCAGCGGATACTTGCCACCGGCACATAGCAGCCGGCCGCCTGGATCGGGACGTTTCTGTGGCCAAGCACGACGCCAGGCATCGTCTCGACCTCGACGTCCTTCATGCTCTCGCGCTGGATCTGCGCGAAATTGCGCACCTGGGCCTGCGCAAACTCGATGTCCTTGCGCTCCTGCGGCGACAGGCTGTCCACCGCCGCATCGATCTCCGCCTGGCTCAGGCGATAGTCGTCACGGTCCCAGCCATCGAACTTCACGCTCATCTCGCGAACCGCAGCATCACCACGCTTCTCGATGTCCGCCAGCGCCGCCTCGACAACGTCACGAACCTTGCGATCCGCCTCCGCCTTGCTCTCCGCAGCAGCGCCGCGCTTCAGCCATATGGCCATGAATCTCCCCTCAAGTGCTTCCAACGCGCACCAACTGCAGGACCCGCCAAACCCACACCATCGCATTCTTTCGATGCCATCATATCGATCCAACGCCTTTGCTTCGG
>NZ_LSIA01000213.1:0-36274 GCF_001556015.1 Novosphingobium sp. CCH12-A3
GCTCCGCCGCCTCCGCCGCCCCCGCCGCCTCCGCCGCCATCGGCCAGCCGCGAAACCCGCCAGGAAATGCAGGCTCGCCTGCTGCGCGAAGCCGAGGAAGCCCGCCTCGCTGCGCTGGAAGCGGCGAACCGTCGCGAGCAGGAAGAAAAGCTCAAGGCGATCGAGGAAGAGCGTCGCCGCGCCGAGGAAAAGGCCAAGGCTGAAGCGGCACCCGCACCTGCGCCAGAGCCGACCCCGGAACCGGAAGCTGCGCCTGCTCCTGCGCCCACGCCAGTGGCGACGCCTGAAGTGGCCAAGCAGCCGGAAGCCGCGCCTGCTCCGGTCGAAGCCAAGGCTGCCGAGCCGAAGGCAGAGGAAGCCGCGCCGGTAATCCCGGCACCGCGCCGCTTTACCCCGGTTGCCTCGCCCGCGCCGATCAAGCGTCCCGAGCCTGCTGCGAAGAAGCCCGCCGCCAATCCGCGCGATCGCAAGACCGAGGACCGTCGTGGCGGCAAGCTGACCGTTACGCGCGCGCTCAACGAGGACGAAGGCGCGCGCGCCCGTTCGCTCGCTGCGCTGAAGCGTGCCCGAGAAAAGGAACGCCGTGCGCACTTCGCCGGCCAGTCGCAGCCGCGTGAAAAGCAGGTTCGCGACGTGGTCGTGCCTGATGCGATCACCGTGCAGGAGCTGGCGAACCGCATGGCCGAAAAGGCTGCGGACCTCGTCAAGGCGCTGTTCAAGATGGGCATGATGGTCACCATCAACCAGACCATCGACCAGGACACCGCCGAACTGCTCGTCACCGAATTCGGCCACAACATCCAGCGCGTGAGCGACAGCGATGCTGATATCGATACGTCTTCGGACGTTGACGCCGAGGACACGCTGCAGGCGCGTCCGCCGGTGGTGACGATCATGGGTCACGTCGACCACGGCAAGACCTCGCTGCTCGACGCCTTGCGCGGCACCGACGTGGTGCGCGGCGAAGCCGGCGGCATCACGCAGCACATCGGTGCATACCAGATCAAGACCAAGGGCGGTGAGTTCATCACCTTCCTCGACACCCCGGGCCACGAGGCCTTCACTGAAATGCGCATGCGCGGCGCCAATGTCACCGACATCGTCATTCTGGTGGTTGCTGGTGACGATGGGCTCATGCCGCAGACGATCGAGGCGATCAACCACACCAAGGCGGCCGGCGTGCCGATGATTGTGGCGATCACCAAGTCGGACAAGCCCGAATTCAATCCGCAGAAGATCCGCGAGCGCCTGCTCGAGCACGAGATCATCGTCGAGGCGATGTCGGGCGACGTGCAGGACGTGGAAGTGTCGGCGAAGTCTGGCGCGGGCCTTGACGAGCTGATCGAGAAGATCCTGCTGCAGGCAGAACTGCTCGAACTGAAGGCGAACCCGGATCGCGCAGCGGAAGCCACCGTGATCGAGGCCAAGCTTGACAAGGGCAAGGGCCCGCTGGCGACCGTGCTGGTCAATCGCGGTACGCTAAAGGTCGGGGACATCCTCGTGGTCGGCACCCAGTCGGGCCGCGTCCGCGCCATGCTCGACGACAAGGGCCGTCAGGTGAAGGCGGCGGGTCCGTCGCTGCCGGTCGAAGTGCTCGGCATCGGCGGCGTGCCGATGGCCGGTGACACGCTGACCGTGGTCGAAAGCGAAGCCCGTGCCCGCGAAGTGGCCGCGTACCGTCAGGAACGCGCTACCGCCAAGCGCACCGTGCAGGCGCCTGCCAGCCTCGAAAACATGTTCTCTGCGCTGGCTGCGAAGAACACGGTCATCGAGTATCCGCTGGTTGTCCGTGCCGACGTGCAGGGTTCGGTCGAAGCGATCGTCAACGCGCTCAACAAGATCTCGACCGACGAGATCAAGGTGCGCATCCTGCAGTCTGGCGTGGGCGCCATCACCGAAGGCGACGTCAACCTGGCGCAGGCCAGCGGCGCGCCCATCGTGGGCTTCAACGTCCGTCCGAACGCCAAGGCGCGCGAGCTGATCGAGCGCAACAAGGTGCGGATGAAGTACTTCGACGTGATCTATCAGCTCACCGACGACATTCGTTCGGAAATGGCGGGCGAGTTGGGTCCGGAGGCGATCGAAACGGTCGTCGGCCGTGCCGAGGTCAAGGAAGTCTTCCCGGCGGGCAAGAAGGACAAGGCAGCCGGTCTGCTCGTGGTCGAAGGCGTCATCCGCAAGGGTCTGCATGCACGCCTTACGCGCAGCGACGTCATTGTCAGCCGCACGACCATCGCCTCGCTGCGCCGCTTCAAGGACGACGTGCCGGAAGTCCGCGCAGGCCTGGAATGCGGCGTGCTGTTGCAGGACACGAACGACATCAAGGCTGGCGACCAGCTGGAAGTCTTCGAAGTCGAGATGCGCGATCGTACGCTCTGATGAGGTAAGGGGATGCTTCGTCCGCCTTCAGGGGCGGCGGGGCATCCTGCCATTCTGGCGGCAGTCTGACTAGTCAATAGCTTCAAAGCACAAGACTAGGGTCACACAGGTCTTGTTCCAAAAACGCCTTTCCGAGGTCGCTACCGGCGACAGAACGGGAGGTGATGTTTTTGAAATTGGATACCGTAGTGATTCTGGTTCTCGGCGTTGCCACGTTGATCGTGGGGCTCGTCGGACTGGTGATCAAGCTCATCGAGCTTGGCCGCAAGTAAAACCAGTGCGGGGGTGCTGTAGCAGCGGCACCCCCAATACAGAAAGAACCCGGACGTAGCAGCGTCCGGGTTCCGGGATGGTGATTGTGAAATTAGCAACCGTAGTGATCCGCTGCTGATAGCACATTTGCTCTAAATTGCAAGAACGGCCCCCTGCCATGACCCGCTATGTCGCCCTGTTCGGATCCATCAACGTCGGCGGTAATCGCGTGACGATGGCGGATCTGCGCTGGGCGTTCGAGCGGGAAGGGCTGACCGGGCTGGAGACCGTGATCGCCAGCGGCAACCTGCTGTTCGACTATGACGATCGTCCGCTGGATGGCCTTGAAGACCTGTTCGCGCACGTCATGCTGGAGCGGTTCGACATCAAGAGCTTTGTCGCGGTGCGCGATCGGGCAGCAATCGCACAAGCGGTGGAGGGCAATCCCTTTACCGGCATCGGCAAGGACAATCTGGTCCACACGCTGTTCCTCGAACGTCAGCCCGACCAGACAGCTTTCGACAAGCTGGCAGCCGACCAGGCGATGCGCGGTCTCGAGAAACTGGCAATCGGCGAGCGCAGCATCTATATCGATTTCGTAAGCAGCGTGGCCGAAAGCAAGCTGACGAGCGCCTTCATCGAGCGCCGTCTTGGTTGCCGGGGCACCGCGCGCAACGTGCGATCGATTGCACGTATCCTTTCGAAGATGAGTTAGAATTGGCCAAGTTTCAAACCTCCCCAGAAACCCGTTCCGTCCGCCTGCTGAAGGTGGGTGAGCAGGTGCGCCATATCCTGTCGGAGCTGCTGACGCGGCAGGAAGTGCATGACGACGTTCTTTCGGCGCATACCGTTTCGGTCACCGAAGTGCGCATGTCGCCTGACTTGCGCCATGCCACGGTGTTCATCAAGGCGCTGCTGGGTGAGGACGAGGAGATCGTCCTCAAGGCACTGCGCACCAATACCGCGTTCTTCCAGCGCGAAGTGGCGCAGCGGCTGCGGCTAAAGTACGCGGCGCGACTGAAGTTCCTGCCAGACGAGAGTTTTGACGAGGCAAGCCGGATCGAGCAGCTGCTGAGCGACCCGAAGGTGCGGCGCGATCTCGACGCCGAGGATTGAGCTTCAGGCCGGGACCATCTGCGCATTGATGGTGATCGTGACGGACTTCGACACGATCAGGCGATAGGCATTCATTCCGAAATCCGTGCGGTCGATCCTGGTCCGCCCCGAAAGGCGGATCGCCTCGCGCCCTGTGGCCTTGGCCGGTGGTGCGGCAAAGCTCACGTTTAGCGTGGTTTGGCGTGTGACGCCCTTTGCGGTAAGCTCGCCACTGACGACCGCCGTGACCGGCCCGGTCATCGCCATCGAACGGCCGATGAAACGGACCTGCGGGTGTTGTTCGACATCGAAGAAGTCCGGCCCTTTCAGACGTTTGAGCGTGACGGAATCCCCGGCCTGTAGCGCCGTCGCATCGAGCGTCACATCGAGCTTCACGTTATCGAGATGCGCTGGGTCCAGTTCGATCCCGCCGGTGATGGCGGTAAAACGCGCGGTCTTGCTGGCGATGCCGAAGAAGCCGACGCGGGCGTGGACTTCGCTGTGTGGGGCGTCGATGCGGTAGCGCAGCTTCTGCGGTGGGGCGTTGCCGAGCAGGACCAATGTCGCGGCGGCGCTGGCCAGTGCGCTGATGATCCGTCGAGTTTTCCTGCGCATTGGTCGGCGATCCCTCTGGCAATCCAGAACGTGGTGCTTATGGCTGTGCGCGATGGCCAAGCTCTATTTCTACTACGCCAGCATGAACGCCGGCAAATCGACCAATCTTCTGCAGGCGGACTTCAACTACCGCGAGCGAGGGATGGCCACGATGCTGTGGACTGCGGCATTGGATGACCGGGGCGGCGCCAAGGGGCAAGACTTTGCCATCGAAAGCCGCATCGGCCTTCATGCCGAGGCCCATCGTTTCGATCATGCTACCGACCTGTGGGGAGCGGTGAAAGCTGCCCATGTGGTACAGCCGCTGTCTTGCGTGCTGGTGGACGAGGCGCAGTTCCTGTCCAAGGCACAGGTCTGGCAACTGGCGCGGATTGCCGACGAGGCAGGGGTGCCGGTGCTGTGCTATGGCCTGCGCACCGATTTTCAGGGCGAGTTGTTCGAAGGGGCGGCAGCGCTGCTCGGCATTGCGGACTCGCTGGTGGAATTGAAAGCGGTCTGCCACTGCGGGCGCAAGGCGACAATGAACCTGCGCGTGGACGAAAGCGGTGCAGCGGTGCGGGCAGGGGCGCAGACGGAGATCGGCGGGAACGACCGCTATGTTGCGCTGTGTCGCAAGCACTTTTCGGAGGCGATGGGGGCATGAGCGGAGATGGACTGTACGTGCCGCTCGCCGATGGCGACTTGCGGCTCGAGCCGCTGCGCGAGGATCATCGCGAGGGCCTGCGGCGGGCTTGTGCTCAGGATGACGAGATCTGGGACGTCTATCCTTTCAGCTATCGGGGCGATGCTTTCGATCCGCAATTCGATAGCCTGCTGAACTCTGCGCCGCAGCGGCGGCCCTATGCTGTCTTTTCGGGCGAGGTGCTGGTCGGCATGACGGCGTGGATCGAACATGGCGCGCCGGGTTGGTCGATCGAGATCGGCAACAGCTATATCGTGCCGTCGGTTCGCGGCACCGGCCTCAACGGACGGCTTAAGCGGCTGATGATTGACCACGCCTTTGCTTGTGGGCTGGAGCGCGTGGCGTTCAAGGTGGATACGATGAACCTGCGCAGTCAGGCTGCGGTCAGGAAGGTTGGCGGAGTGCAGGAAGGCGTGATGCGGCACGAGCGTCAGACGTGGACGGGCCGTGTCCGCGATACCGTGCTGTTTTCGATCCTGCGTGACGACTGGATGAGCAACAAGAAATGAACCCCGAAGGTCTGGTCTGGCAGATTGCCACGATCGCAATTCCCATGATCCTGGCGATCGTGTTCCACGAGGTGGCCCATGGCTGGGTGGCGCGGGCGTTGGGCGATCCGACGGCGGCGGAGCAGAAGCGGCTGAGCCTCAATCCGCTGCGCCATGTCGATCCATTCGGGACGATCATCTTGCCCGGGCTGCTGAAGCTGAGCGGGGCGCCGGTATTCGGCTGGGCCAAGCCGGTGCCTGTGGACTTTCGCCGCTTGCGCAATCCGCGCTGGGGCATGGTGCTGGTGGCGGCAGCGGGGCCGCTCACCAATTTCGTGCTGGCCTTGATTGCCGCCATCGGGCTGGGTCTGCTGGTGAGGGCAACGGACGGCATGGCCGAGCCGGGGCTGGGGGCGCTGTTCTTTTCGGACAACCTGCGCAATTTCCTGATCGTCAATCTTTTCCTCGGCGCGTTCAACCTGCTGCCGATTCCGCCGTTCGACGGGTCGCGCATCGTGATGGGCGTGCTGCCTGCGCCACTGGCACGCGTCTATGGCAAGATTGAGCCTTATGGTTTGCTGGTGGTGTTCGCCTTCCTCGTGATCCTGCCGTACTTCTGGCCGGAGCTGCATCTGGTGCAGCGGCTGATCGGGCCACCGGTGGAATGGTTTGGGCAGCACCTTGCCAGACTGGCGACGCTGGTTGCCGGGCCTGAGCCGCTCTGACCATGGTTGATGGCTGGATCATTCTCGACAAGCCGCTCGAACTCGGCTCGACGCAGGGCGTGGCGGCGGTGAAGCGCAACCTGCGGGCGGCGGGGTTCGGCAAGTGCAAGGTGGGCCATGGCGGCACGCTTGACCCGCTGGCGACCGGCGTTTTGCCCATTGCCATCGGCGAGGCTACCAAGCTGTGCGGCCGAATGCTCGATGCGAGCAAGGTCTATGCCTTCACGGTGCGTTTCGGTGAGGAATCGGACACGCTCGACCTTGAGGGCAAGATCGTGGCGACAAGCGACGTCCGGCCTTCCTGGCAAGAGATCAAGGCAGTGCTGCCGCGCTTTACCGGCCCGATTTCGCAGGTTCCGCCCGCCTATTCAGCGCTGATGGTCGATGGTGAACGTGCCTATGACCTTGCGCGCAAGGGCGAGACGTTCGAGCTGAAATCGCGTGATGTGGTGATCCGCTCGCTGGTTGCCGAACCTGTTGCAGATCCGGCGCGGGTTGAAGAACTGACCCTGACTGCCCATGTATCGAAAGGAACGTATATCCGCAGCCTTGCGCGCGACATTGCCCGCGCGCTCGGCACCGTGGGGCATGTTACCATGCTGCGCCGCCTGAAGGCTGGGCCGTTCGACATTGCCCAGGCGATTTCGCTGGACAAATTGAACGATGTGGGTAAAGGCGCGCCCCTTGAACACATACTCTTGCCGCTGGAGGCAGGGCTGGTCGACATCCCGGCTCTCTCCTTCGATCCCGAGCAGGCAAGGGCGGTCCGTCAGGGCCGCGTTCTGGCGGGATTGCCCTTCGAGGACGGGCTTTACTGGGCGAGGGCCGGATCTGTTCCGGTCGCGCTGGTGGAGCTTTCGGGCGGAAGCCTAAAGGTCCAGAGGGGCTTCAATCTGAAGGATGTCGCGGAGTAGAATACATGTCGATTACCGCAGAAAAGAAGCAGGAAGTCATTGCCGCTCACGCTCGCGCCGAAGGCGACACCGGTTCGCCGGAAGTCCAGGTCGCGATCCTGACCAGCCGCATCCAGACGCTGACCGAGCACTTCAAGTCCAACCACAAGGACAACCACTCGCGTCGCGGCTTGCTGATGATGGTCAACAAGCGTCGTTCGCTGCTCGACTACCTGAAGAAGAAGGACGTGGGTCGTTACAACGACCTGATCCAGAAGCTCGGTCTTCGCAAGTAACCAAGCGGAGCGGCCCCAAGCGGGCCGCTTTTGCTTTCTGGCGTCCTCGCAATTCGGCGAGGTGCCTCCGGGGCAAGACAAACGGCCCCACACCGGACCGGGACGGCATTCCCCGGCAGCAAACCCCGTTCGCAATAGGGCGCGCGGGCTGAAGGATGTAAAATGTTCGACGTCAAAACCGTATCGCTGGAGTGGGGCGGAAAGACCCTCACCCTCGAAACCGGCCGCATTGCCCGTCAGGCTGACGGCGCGGTCCTCGCCACTTACGGCGAAACTGTAGTCCTTTGCGCGGTCACCGCGGCAAAGTCGGTCAAGGAAGGCCAAGACTTCTTCCCGCTGACCGTCCACTACCAGGAAAAGTATTCGGCAGCTGGCCGCATCCCGGGCGGCTTCTTCAAGCGCGAGCGCGGCGCGACGGAAAAGGAAACGCTGGTTTCCCGCCTGATCGACCGTCCGGTCCGCCCGCTGTTCCCCGAAGGTTTCTACAACGAAATCAACGTCATCGCCCAGGTTCTGAGCTATGACGGCGAGACCGAACCCGATATCGTCGCGATGATTGCGGCCTCGGCTGCGCTGACCATCTCGGGCGTTCCGTTCATGGGCCCGATCGGCGCTGCGCGCGTCGGCTTCGTCGATGGCGAATACGTGCTGAACCCGAAGCAGGACGCCGCGCTGACCGATGGCCGCCTCGACCTCGTGGTCGCCGCGACCGACTCTGCCGTGATGATGGTGGAATCGGAAGCCAAGGAACTGAGCGAAGACGAAATGCTCGGTGCCGTGCTGTTCGCGCATGACGAGTGCCGCAAGGTCATCGGTGCGATCATCGAACTGGCCGAGAAGGCTGCGAAGGATCCCTGGGAAATCGACCTGTCGGACAACACCGCCGACATCAAGAAGAAGCTCAAGGACCTCGTCGGTGCGGACATCGCGGCTGCCTACAAGCTGACCAACAAGTCGGCCCGTTCAGACGCGCTCAACGCTGCCCGCGCCAAGGCCAAGGAAGCGTTTGCCGGTGAAACGCCGCAGACCCAGATGGTCGCCATCAAGACCATGAAGAAGGTCGAAGCGGACATCGTGCGCGGCGCCATCCTCAAGGACGGCACCCGCATCGACGGTCGTTCGGTCACGCAGGTCCGCCCGATCGAATCGATGGTCGGCTTCCTGCCGCGCACCCACGGTTCGGCGCTGTTCACGCGCGGTGAAACGCAGACCATCTGCACCACCACGCTGGGCACCAAGGACGCCGAGCAGATGATCGATGGCCTTGAAGGCCTGCGCTACGAAAACTTCATGCTCCACTACAACTTCCCGCCGTACTCGGTTGGCGAAGTTGGCCGTTTCGGCGCTCCGGGCCGTCGTGAAGTGGGCCATGGCAAGCTGGCATGGCGTGCGCTGCACCCGGTGCTGCCGACCAAGGACGAGTTCCCCTACACCATCCGCGTCCTTTCGGACGTGACCGAGTCGAACGGCTCGTCGTCGATGGCCACCGTCTGCGGCGGCTGCCTTTCGATGATGGACGCGGGCGTGCCGATCAAGCGCCCGGTTTCGGGCATCGCCATGGGCCTCATCCTTGAAGGCAGCGAGTTCGCCGTCCTCTCGGACATCCTGGGCGACGAGGACCACCTCGGCGACATGGACTTCAAGGTGGCAGGCACGTCCGAAGGCATCACCACGATGCAGATGGACATCAAGGTCGCCGGCATCACGCGCGAAATCTTTGAGGTTGCCCTCAAGCAGGCTTCGGAAGGCCGCGCGCACATCCTGAACGAGATGACCAAGGCGCTGGGCGAGGCACGTACCGAGCTTTCGGCGCATGCTCCGCGCATCGAGACGCTGCAGATCGACAAGTCGAAGATCCGCGACGTCATCGGCACCGGCGGCAAGGTGATCCGCGAGATCGTGGCGACCACCGGTGCAAAGGTCGACATCGACGACGAAGGCCTGATCAAGATCTCGTCTTCGGACCTGACCCAGATCGAAGCCGCCAAGAACTGGATCCTCGGCATCGTCGAGGAAGCCGAGGTCGGCAAGATCTACAAGGGCAAGGTCGTCAACATCGTCGACTTCGGCGCTTTCGTGAACTTCATGGGTGGCAAGGACGGCCTCGTCCACGTCTCCGAAATGAAGAACGAGCGCGTGGAAAAGCCGACCGACGTGGTGAAGGAAGGCCAGGACGTCTACGTCAAGGTCCTCGAGATCGACCAGCGCGGCAAGGTGCGCCTTTCGATGCGCGTCGTCGATCAGGAAACTGGCGCGGAGTTGGAAGACACCCGCCCCGCCCGTGAACCGCGTGAACCACGCGGTGATCGTGGTGATCGCGGCGACCGTCGTGGGCCGCGCGGTAATGATCGTGGTGGCCGTGGCGACCGTGGGCCCCGTCGTGAAGGCGGTGATCGTCCTCGCCGTGACCGTGAAGACGGTCCGGCTCCGGATCACATGCCGGCGTTCCTCAAGTCCGACGACTGAGGAACGGCCAGCAGGCCAGACAGAAAGGGGCTCCACCGCAAGGTGGGGCCTTTTTCATTTGCAAAACGGTCATCATTCGCTGGCAGACACGGAGACATGGCAAGGCCGTCACACAATATCGTGGTGTTCGAATGCAGTGCGCGGCGCGATCCACGCTGGTGGCTGATGGGAGTGCTGGGCGCCGCCTTCGTGTCGGCGTCGCTGATGGTGAACCCCAAGGATAATTGCAGCGAAGGTGGCGAGTGTGCGCCTTGGCTGGTGCCCGTTGCAGGCGCGGTCGGTGCGCTTGGCCTCGTGGGTGCGGCGGGTCAACTTGTGGCCAACACCCGGCGGGGGAGCCGACTGGATCTCGAAGCTGGTACGCTGGAGTGGTGGCAGGGGCGCACGCGCCAACGGCCGGGCAATCATGGTTTCATCGCGCTTGCCGACATTTCGCGCATCGTCGTCCGTCGGGGCGATGGTAGCAGCGATCTCATCAGCCTTTACGACCAGCAGGGTGAGCGCCTGCGGCTTTTCGACAGCGAGGTAATCGGTGAAACTCCCGAAGAGTGGGCGCGCAAGCTTGTCTTGTTTGCACCCCGGATCGTGTTCGATCTGCAGGATTGAGACGCTTTAAGTTTGCTATTCCCGCGCCAACGGTCCACAGCGGGGGCATCGGTGAGATGACCATTGTAGGCATCACCGGCTGAGAGACCTGTCGCGCTCCCGCTTACGCAATGGGAGTCTGTCGTGGACCTCAACCAACAATATGGAAAGCACCAGAGGTTGGTGATGGGCGCTGTGGCCAGCGCTTGCGGGCAGGACCGCGCTAACAAGCTTGTGCTTGCGCAAGACTGCGCCAGCAACATCTCCACCTGTAGAAGATCCGAGCGCGCCTGCAGCGGCAGGGTGGGCGCGACCGAGCACACAGAACACGATCGCAGACGTGTTCGCAACGGAGTACCTCGCATGAGCCGAGCCATGAATACCACACTGAACGAAGCCCGCGTCCGAGCACTTTGCGAGAAATCCGGCGTCGCTATCAGCGCGCTCGAAGTCCTGCCTTCGGGTGGAACGCGGCTTGTCTGCACGCGCGAGGAGGGCGCTGACGAAATGCGGATCGTGCTGAAGACGACCATGATCGAAGGACGCGTCCCGAGATTTGCCTTCCAACGCAGCCAGAACTCGCAGTACGGCTGATCGCGAACAGTGTCAGGCCTCGAGGCGGCTAGGCCGCGTCGCGCAAGGGTGGCGGTTCCTGTCCGGCCACCAGGATACAGTTCCGACCCGACTGCTTTGCCGCATAGAGGGCTTCGTCAGCCGCCCGCAGTGCATCGCTGCGGGTCTTGTAGGCGAAGACGTCGGCAATCCCGCCGGAGAACGTGACACGGCCGAACGGCATGTCGGTGGCGCGATTGACGAGGCGTCGTTCCGCTATGCTTTCGCGCGCCTGATCTAGACGGTCCCACGCCTTCTCGGGCGGGAGGGCGCGGAACAGCACGGCGAACTCTTCGCCCCCGTGCCGCGCCACATGGCAGCGGGCGTCTGAAATCTGGCTGAGGGTCTCGGCAACCACTTTGAGTACCCGGTCGCCTGCGGCGTGGCCATGGCAGTCATTGATGCGCTTGAAGTGATCGATGTCGCAAAACGCCACGCAGAGCGGTTCGCCGGAAGCCTTTGCTGCGGCATATTCCTTTTCGAACAGGGTTTCGAACGCGCGGCGGTTGGGAAGTCCCGTGAGGTGATCCTCATCGGCTACCCGACGCGCTTCGTCGAGACTTTTCTGGAGTTCCATTGCGCGCCGCTCGGACTCGCAGAGGTTGTGTTCGATCTCGCGCGTGCGATGCATCATTGCCTTGGCGAGCGCGGCAAGCTCTGTGATCACCGCCCCGGCACGACCGACTTGTTCGAGATCATCGACGTGTTGCTGCAACGCGGCGCCATATTCGGTCGTCGCCGACCTCGCGTGGGTCGTGGCGCTTGCGAACTCCTCGAGCGTGTCTTCCAACCGTGACATGAGGGCGGCGAGGAGTTCGGATGAGGTTTCACCTTCCTCCTCACGAACGACTTGTTCGAGCCAGACAATCGTAATCGGCTGACCCGCTTCAGTACGTTCGAGAATCATCTGGGCTAGCTTCGGCTTGGCACCGGTGACACAGTCGTAAGCGATCTCGAGCGTCCACGGCATCACCTCGAGATCGTGATCGATCAGGAAGTCCGCTACTTTCGCGAGAAGCCGGCGCTTGGCCGGTAGCCAGATTTCGCGCGCAGTCACGTCACGGATGAGGCCGATGCTGTCGAGTGTTTCCTCCCCGGACTCCGCTTCTCCGGCAAGGCCGAGCCATCTGAGCAGGCGCGACCGGGACCCGCGCGAGGAAGGATCATTTGTCATGTCTGCCAGAACGGCCAACGCCGCGTGAGATTAACCACGCGGCGCCGCAGTATTCCGGGAATACGTGTTCGTCCTGAGGTGGATCTCAGCGAACGCGAGGTCCGCCAAAAGGCATCGGCGGGGGAGGCCGACGATGGCCGCGCGGGAGCTGCGCCTGATAGGCGCGGCCGCAATGCTCCACACAGTAGGGGAAGCCGGGATTCACCTTCTCGCCGCAGAAATGGAAGTCCGGCTCGCCGGGGTGGCCCATCGGCCAGCGGCAGATGCGATCGTTGAGATCGAGCAGGCTGGTCTTGTCGGCGATTTCCGGGCTTGGGCGTGCGGGCACAAGGCGACGTGGCGGCGCGGGGGGGATAGGTGCCTGCTGATCGCCGGGACCCTGACGCAAAAAGCCGCCGGGCCCGACCGAGACGATTCGCGGTTGGGGTGCCGCGGGTGCAGCGTCGCTCGCAGGCTTTGCTTCGGGGGATGGTGCGGGAGCAACGCGAGGTGCCGGCGCTGGAGCTGGTGGTGCCGCCGCCACGACCGGGCGCGGCGCGGCGACCTTGGGTTCTGGAGCCGGGGTGGCGGGCTTCGCAACCTTGGGGGCTGCCGGAGAAGCCGACGCATCCGTCTTGTCGTTGGTCTTTACCGGGGAAGGGCGCGCCTTGAGCCCAAGGCGGTGTGCCTTGCCGATCACCGCATTGCGGCTGACGCCACCGAGTTCATCGGCGATCTGGCTGGCGGTTGACCCGCCCTCCCACATCTTGGTCAGCTTTTCGATCCGCTCTTCGGTCCAGCTCATGCCTTCACGTTTCCTTCCGTGCCGGAATGGTCCGGCCGTTAAAATCTGCCCGGTCGGCAAGTTCCGACACGTGCTTGCCATCGGCGTGCCAGCGCGATACCGCGATGGCCATGGCCAATCAACCGCTACCCCGTGAAGGGGCGACAACCCGCAACGCCGGAACCTTTGCCCCGCCCGGACAACCGGTGTTCCGCGGCTTCAACAGGCTGGGGCTGTGGACTCTCTATATGAAGGAGGTCCGCCGTTTCTTCAAGGTCCAGACCCAGACGATCTGGGCTCCAGCGGTCACCACGCTGCTTTATCTGATGATATTCACGCTCGCGCTTGGCGGCGGTGCCAATGGTGGGCGCATGGTTCTTGGCGTGAACTTTGCCAGCTTCGTTGCGCCGGGCCTGATCGCGATGGGCATGATCAACAATGCCTTTGCCAATTCCAGTTTCAGTCTTCTTGGCGGAAAGATCCAGGGGACCATTGTTGATTACCTGATGCCGCCAATCTCCACCGGCGAACTGATGACGGCATTGGTGGGCGCGGCAGTCACGCGCGCGGTTCTGGTCGGTCTTGCCGTGGCAGGGGCAATGCTGCTTTGGCCGGGAGTGTCGCTGAAGATCGCACATCCCTGGGCAGTCGTCTGGTTTGGCCTGATGGGTTCGATCCTGCTTGCCATCGTCGGTGTGCTGACGTCGATCTGGGCCGAGAAGTTCGATCACAACGCAGCCGTCACCAACTTCGTCATCACGCCCCTCTCGATGCTGTCGGGCACGTTCTACGTGATCGACAATCTTGCTCCGGCGTTTCAGGCAGTGAGTCGACTGAACCCGATCTTCTACGTGATCTCGGGCTTCCGCTTCGGCTTTCTGGGGCAAAGCGACATCGGCGATACGAACATGGCAGTGCTGCACGGCGCAATCGGCCTTGGCGTGGTGAATATCGCGCTGGGTGCGTTGCTGTACAGGCTGCTCAAGTCGGGCTGGAAGCTCAAGAACTGATAAGGAACCCTCGCGCCACAAGGGAGAGCCGGTTCTCCCTTGTGCGTCAGTGCGACAGGCTGCGCCTCAGCCGATAGCGGCCATTGCGGAAACCTTCGAACATCTCGTCCAGCGAAGGGTGGTCAACCGGCCCGGCCTCGGCATCAGACTGGAGGTTCTGCTGGCTGACATAGGCGACGTAGCTGTTCTCGTCGTTCTCGGCGAGAAGGTGATAGAACGGCTGGTCACGCGGCGGACGGATGTCCTCGGGGATAGATTGGTACCATTCCTCGCTGTTGGCGAAGACCGGGTCGATATCGAAGACGACGCCGCGGAAGCCGAACATGCGATGGCGAACAACGTCGCCGATCGAGAAGCGCGCCGATGAGACGGGGGGGGCCGAAATATCGCGTCCAGCTTGTGGCGAAAAGAAACTCGCACGATCCATGCCCAAGGATATAGGGTTTCGCCGCGGTGCAAACAAGCCGCTTGCCAATAAAGGTTCATCCCAAAGGCCGCCTGTGGAAAAAGCTTTCCGCTTTCTACTTGGCAAGCCGGTTTGCATGCGCTAACGGCGCGCTTCCTCGACCGGGAACGCCCCTTGCGGCACCCTGATTGGCACCATGGAGAGGTGGCAGAGTGGTCGAATGCGCCGCACTCGAAATGCGGTGTACGGGCAACCGTACCGTGGGTTCGAATCCCACCCTCTCCGCCAGCCATTAGCCTGAAGGTTTCAACTGAACTGCCCAACGCCTCGATTTTTTGGCGAAACGTCGGTCGACGGAAATTGAGCGTGACTTTCGTCAACTGCTATCGGCACAAGGCCAGCGACGATGACAAGGGCGGTTCCGATTTCGACGCAGTGGATGTGCAGTCCCTATGTTAATCACGAGCGTTTGAAGCATTGAGGAGAAAGGGCATGTCCGTCGAGGTCATTGCCCGTATACGCTCGTGCCGTCCGATGTGATGGGATCGCCGCTTCGTACATTGCCGGGGTAAGGCCGACTGGTGCTACCATGCGTCGCTCAAAGGGCCGATCAACCGCATGACCGGCCCGAATGTCTCGATGCCCCATGCCGGCAATGCCGAGGCCTTGATATTCCCCAATCGTGAGCGCCGGGCGACCCGCGATGATGATGCAACGCCCGATTGCCTGGTGATACACCCCGCCTGATGCGAGGGCCTAGCTGTCCCAGTCTGCCAATGTCTCGTCGGTCGCGGCATCTTCGAGGGTTATCTTGCCGAATTCGACCGCCACCGCGCAAACTGGCGGTTTGCTTGTCTGCTGATTCACGCAATGCACCGGCTGCCCATCGCCAAAGGCGGTGATCCGTCCTTCGATCCTGACCCGGAATGCACGCACCGTTGGCTCGGCATCCTTTGGCACCTTCGCCGTATAGGCATAAGGCCGTTTGCCCCGAAGCAGCGTACGCGGCGCGTCGGACGAGAAATACTGCACGAGCGCGAGCCTGTTGTCCGGCGCGGCTTGGTCCCGTGGCGCAGCTTCAGCGATCTTTGGCGGCGCCTTCTCAGGAATTCCCGGCGCGGCCGCACTGACAACCGGCCGCGGGCACTGTTCCGAGCGTGTCCAGGGGCGTTCGACCCAGAAGCCCTCGGCCGCCTCGAACGGCTGGCCGTTTGCAAGGTCCGCAAATAGCGGCTCGGCGGCCCAGTTTTGCCGACTGAAGCTAACCCGCAGGACACGCGATGAAGGATCCAGGCGCCAGGAACCCCAGGCGCCGGTCACGCCGTCCGCGCAGGCGATCGGCATGGTCAGTTCGAAGCTTCTGTTCGCGAGTTCGAGGTTCGATTGCGGCAGGGGGTTGCCAGCGGCGACCTCGTCTGCTGCCGCGGCAACCGCGGCCAGGATATCGGCACGGCCCAATGCGGAGAGCGCCTTGGGCGTCGTGGTCGGCAAAGCCTCGATGGCGACCTTTGGGGCAGAGGATGCCTGCGGTTCCGGATCGGATTGCTGGCAACCGGCGAGGGCGAAGAGGGTGGTGGCGAACAAGGCTGTCAGCACCAACATTCGGCCCAACGACCAGTTGGCTGATCGACTGGCCGACCATTCCGTACTGCGACATGCCCTTATCATCGCCAAGACCTAGCACCGATTGTCGGAAAGGTCATGTGTCTGTAAGAGCTCGATAATCATGACGATCGAGCAAATTCTGACCCTTGTGGTCCTTGTCAGCGTTGTCGTCGCGCTGATTGCCGATCGAATGCGGGCCGATGTCATTGCCCTGAGCGGCGCTGCCATCCTGCTGGTGACAGGCGCCGTGCGCCCCAGCGAAGTCCAGGGAGCTTTTGCCAGCCCCGCCATTCTCACGCTCGCATCGCTGTTCGTGATTGCCTATGCGATGGAGCTTTCGGGGCTGCTCGACAAGGCCATCGAGAAAGCCGTCGTGCTTTGCCGCAGGACCGGCGCGGCGGGTTTGTGGGGGCTTATCGGCATGTCCGGCTTCGGGTCGGCCTTCCTCAACAACACGCCGATCGTGGTGGTTGCGGCGCCTGTCATCAGGGATGTGGCGAAATCCATCGGGCTCGATCCGCGACGCTTCCTGATGCCCCTGTCATATGTCGCGGTGTTGGGGGGCAGTTGCACGCTGATCGGCACATCCACCAACCTGCTGGTCGACGACATGGCACGGTCGTCCGGACAAGCGCCGTTCGGCATATTCGAGATCACCCCGGTCGGGCTGGCCATGGCGGCAGTGGGAGGCCTTTATCTCGTGCTGTTTACCGGCAAGCTCGTCAAAGGCGCGCCGGCACCCGTCGGGGAGCCTGAAGGGACATCGTCCCGGGCCGATTTCGAGCGCCATTCCGTCAGCCATGTGGATCTCACGGGAGACTCGCTCGAAGACACCAAGGTCTACGCTGAGGTCCACGAGTTCCAGCCGAGGATGGCGCTTATTTCCGTGGCGGTGTTCATCGGCGTGATTGCCGTGGCGGCGATCAACCTTGTGCCGATTGCCGCAGCGGCCTTTGCCGGCGCGGTCCTGCTCATAGTGCTGCGCGTGATTTCACCCGATCAGGCCTATGCCGGATTGCGGCCGGAGATTCTGCTGCTGATCGCAGGGATGGTGGTCATCGGCATTGCCATGGAACAGACCGGCCTTGCCGCCGAAGTCACGCAGTGGATGATCGGCTCGGTCAACGGGGTCGGACCGCTGACGGCGTTGATCCTGCTGTATGGCGCGACGCTGCTGCTTACCGAACTTCTGTCGAATGCGACCGTTGCGGTCCTGCTGACGCCGGTGGCAGTGGCACTCGCCGAAAGCCTTGGCGTCAGTCCCCGCCCGTTTCTCGTGACGATCATGATGGCGGCAAGCGCGGCTTTCGCCACGCCCTTCGGCTACCAGACCAACGTCCTCGTCTACCAGATGGGTGGTTACCGCTACATGGATTTCGTGAAGGTGGGCCTGCCACTCAACCTGCTGACATGGGCTGTGGCAGTAGCGGCGATACACCACTACTTCCCGTTCTAATTGGCTGATCGCAGGAACAAAACCTGCTGTGCCCGGGTTCGGAAGAGGCCGGGCGCAGCCCTTTGCGGCCGGGACTTTTCAGGAGAGACCCAATCAAGCTTGCGGCAATGCCCCTATCGCCTCCGGCCGACTTGGCTTTCGAAGACAGCACGCTTTTTCTCGACCTCGACGGGACGTTGTTCGAGCTTGATGACTGTCCCGGCGATGTTTGTGCCGATGCGCAGACCCGGGTTCTGCTCGATACACTGCTCGACCGTTTGGACGGCAGGCTTGCCGTGGTGAGCGGGCGCTCCCTGGCTCAGATCGACGGGATGCTGGGTGCAGTCAGCCGGGACATCTGGATTTCAGGCAGCCACGGTGGCGAGCATCGCTGGGGTGGTGTGACGATAAGTCCTCCACGGCCCGGCCAGCTGGATGACGTGGCAGCTCGGTTCTGTGCATTCGCAGACGAACACCCCGGCGTGCTCGTCGAGGAGAAGAGCCTTGGCGTTGCCCTGCATTACCGCATGATGCCGCAGGCCGAGGCGGACGCTGTCACCCTCGCTCATGAACTGGCTGAAAGCCACGGTCTGTTTCTTCAGCAAGGGAAGATGATGGCGGAACTGCGCGATGCAGGTTCGGACAAGGGCAGTGCCATCCGGGCGATGATGGCGCATCCTGACCTCGCAGGCACGACGCCGGTTTTCGCAGGCGACGACCTGACTGACGAACCGGGCTTTGCAGCGGTTCGCGACCTTGGCGGACACGCCATCCTTGTGGGCGAGCCGCGACCTACTGCTGCAACCTATGGCCTGCGGTCTCCGGGCGACTTGCGCGAATGGCTGTGGGAGGCGCTGGCATGACGGCATCGCTCGATCTCTGGCCAATCGGAAACTGCCAGGTCTCGGCGCTGATCGATACCTCCGGCGCATTTGTCTGGGGCTGCATCCCGCGCGTCGATGGCGATCCGTTCTTTTCTGCGCTGGTGGGTGGGGCAGAGCCGGAAACAGGCCTGTGGTCCATCGATCTTGAAGATCGTGTGGAAACCACCCAGCGCTATCTGCGCAATACGCCGGTGCTCGTCACGCGCCACCGCGATGCGAATGGCGGCGAGATAGAGGTCATCGACTTCTGCCCCTATTTCCGGCGCAATGGCCGCACCTATCGTCCGGTCGCCTATGCGCGGATCGTGCGTCCGGTGGCCGGCAGCCCGCGCATCCGCATGCACCTTCGGCCGACCTGTAACTGGGGTAACGCCTGCGCCGTGACCATCGGCGGATCGAACCACATCCGCTTCCTTTCGCAAGCCATGACGATGCGCTTGACCACTTCTGCACCGGTCGGCCTTGTGGCAGAGGAACGTGTCTTCCGGGTCGAGCAGGCACAGTACTTCTTCCTGGGCCCGGACGAGAGCTTCTCGGGCAATCTTGCCGAAACGCTTGAACAGATGCTTGACGCGACCGTGGCCGAATGGCGGCACTGGGTGCGCGGTCTGGCCACGCCGGTCGAATGGCAGGACGTGGTGATCCGGTCGGCGATAACGCTCAAGCTGTGCCAGCACGAAGAGACCGGCGCCATCGTCGCCGCGCTGACCACTTCGGTCCCCGAACATGCGGGATCGCAACGCAACTGGGACTATCGCTACTGCTGGATCCGCGATGCCTATTACACCGTGCAGGCGCTCAACCGGCTTGGCGCGCTGGACGTGCTCGAAGGTTATCTCGCCTACTTGCGCAACATCGTCGACAATGCCCGCGGTGGCCATATTCAGCCGCTGTACGGCGTGCTGGGCGAGGCGCGGATAGACGAGGGGGTGGCCGAAAAGCTCCCCGGATATCGCGGCATGGGTCCGGTACGGGTGGGTAACGCTGCCTATTCCCAGGTCCAGCACGACGCCTATGGTCAAATCGTCCTGTCAAACACCCAGGCGTTCCTCGACCAGCGCCTGTTGCGCATGTCGGGCCTTGCCGATTTCGAAGCGCTGGAGAAAGTGGGTGAGAGGGCATGGGACCTGTTCGACAAGCCCGATGCAGGCTTGTGGGAACTGCGCACGCGCCAATCGGTCCATACCTATTCGGCGGCGATGTGCTGGGCGGCCTGCGACCGGCTGGGCAACGCCGCGCAAGCCATCGGCCTTGATGACCGGGCCACGTTCTGGGGCCAGCGCGCGGCCACGATCCGCGAGCGGATAGAGCGCGCCGCATGGCGGCCCGAGACCGAGCGGATGTCGGCCACGTTCTCGGGCGACGATCTTGATGCCAGCGTGATCCAGTTGCTCGACCTGCGTTTCCTGGCGCCGGATGATCCGCGCTTTGTCTCGACACTGGCGGCCATCGAAGAGGGCCTTCGGCGGGGATCGCACATGCTGCGCTATGCCACCGAGGACGATTTCGGTTTGCCGGAAACAGCCTTCAACGTCTGCACGTTCTGGCTGATCGAGGCCCTGCACCTGACCGGACGCAGCGCCGAGGCGCGCGCGCTTTACGAAGAGATGCTCGGGCGCCGCACGCAATCGGGCCTCCTTTCCGAAGATATCGATCCGGCAAGCGGCGAACTCTGGGGCAACTATCCCCAAACCTACTCTCTGGTCGGGCTCATCAATTGCGCCGTCCTGCTGAGCAAACCCTGGAACACCGTACGATGAGCAGGCTGATAGTCATTTCGAACCGGGTGAGTGCCGGCGGCGGTGCGCAGGGCGGGCTTGCAGTCGCTCTCTCCGCTGCGCTGCGCGAACATGGCGGCATCTGGTTCGGCTGGTCAGGCAACGAGACCAGCGAGTTCACCGGCCATATCAACATGGAGCGCATTGACGGCGTGACCACGGCCACGGTGGATCTGGAAGAGCAGGACATCGAGGAGTACTACGACGGCTACGCCAATCGCACGCTGTGGCCGCTGTTCCACTACCGGATAGACCTGGCCGAATACGAACGCAGCTTCGCCGATGGCTACCGGCGCGCCAACGAACGCTTTGCCGAGACCGCGCTACCGCTGATCGAGCCGGACGATCTTGTCTGGGTGCAGGATTATCACATGTTCCCGCTGGGCAGGGAACTGCGGGCGCGTGGCGTTGAGAACCGCATCGGCTTCTTCCTGCACATTCCCTGGCCGCCTCGTCGTCTGCTGGCGACATTGCCCGAGGCGCGCGCGCTGACCGAAAGCCTGCTGGCATACGACCTCATCGGCTTCCACACCGATGAATGGCTGCAATCTTTCGGCGATTACGTGTCGCATGAGCTGGGCGGTACGATCGATGACGATGGCTGGCTGACTGTGGGCGAACGGCGCCTGCGGCTGATCGCCTGCCCGGTCGGCATCGATGCAAAGGAATTCGCCGCCCTTGCGGCGAGCGAGAAGGCGAGGGAAACCTATGAACGGGTCCGCGTCAGCGCCGTTGGCCGCACGCTGATCGTCGGTGTGGACCGGCTCGATTATTCCAAGGGCCTCGAGGAGCGCTTCCTCGGCTATGAGCGGTTCCTTACCGAGCACCCGGAGGAGCGCAAGGAGGTGACCCTCCTGCAGATCGCACCGCCATCGCGCGGGACGGTCGACAGCTACCAGCGCATCCGCAGCAATCTTGAAGGGCTGGCCGGGCGCATCAATGGGGCGCATGCCGGGCTTGACTGGGTGCCGATCCGTTACGTCAATCAGGGCTACACACGCGACATGCTCGCCGGGGTCTATCGCGCCAGCAAGGTGGGCCTCGTCACGCCCCTGCGCGATGGCATGAATCTTGTCGCCAAGGAATATGTTGCCGCGCAGGACCCCGACGATCCGGGCGTGCTGATCCTTTCGCGCTTTGCCGGTGCCGCCGAGCAGATGCCCGAGGCTCTGCTGGTCAATCCGCATAGCGCCGAAGAGATATCGGACGCCTTGGGCCGCGCCATCAGGATGCCGCGCGAGGAAAGGATCCGCCGCTGGCGAGCGCTCATGAACGGCGTGGAAGAGCAGGACGTGATGTGGTGGTCGAAGCGTTTCACCGAGGCCCTTCAGGATTGCCAGCAGCCCACTTGCGGCATAATGGAAAGAATCTGAAGGGCGTACAGCTGCTTCCAGGCCACCCGGCATAGAGCCCAGGTGCCCCATGCTTTTCATCGCAAAGATGACGTGCCTGCTACCATGACGACTGCGTCGAGCCCCTCAAGCTCTGGCGAACCTGCACGCAGCGATTGAATTTCGCGCATCTGTCTGGGTGCCGGATGCTCCGGCCGTGCGAAAATTGCTTTTCTGCCCGGAATAATGCTGCAAGTCGTGTCGTTATGGGGGGGCTGTGATGGATCACCACACGGCCAGACGAGGGGGGTACGATGAAGAATACAATGCGTGCAGGCGCTATCCTGCTGGCGGGCATAGCCTATGTGCAGGCAGCGGCAGCGCAAGAGGCGGCAGCGCAGACGCAGCAGGATGATGCGCCGGCGGTCTGGCGCGCAAGTGCCGGAGCCAACTACTCCGAAGGCAAATATGGCGATACCGCGACGACGAAAGTCGTCTCCGCGCCTGTCGCCATCAAGTACCGCAAGGGCGGCTTCTCGATCCGCCTTTCCGTTCCCTGGGTCCATATCGATGGTCCGGGAAGCATTCTCGACACGCCACAGGGGCGCGATGCCGGATTCGGAGACCTCAGTTCGGGCGACGATAGCAGCAGCGGTGGGTCCGGCAGCGATGACTCATCGGGTTCCGGTTCGGGAAGTTCAGGTTCGGGATCTGACGATTCCGGCTCTGGCGGCTCTGGCAGCGGCGGTTCGGGGTCATCGGGCGGCGATGATGACAGCGGCAGCGGAGGCATCATCACGCCGCCAGTGCCCGGTGCGCCCATATCCAACAGCCGGGGCGGGCTGGGCGATGTCTCTGTTGCACTGGGCTACTCGCTGGAACTCGGCCGGTCGACCTGGCTCGACCTTGGCGCGCGCGTGAAGCTGCCCACTGCCTCCAGAGCGAAACGCCTTGGTACCGGCAAGGCCGATGTTACCATCAGCGGCGATCTCGTGCAGGACATCGGAAGCTTCAGCCTGTTTGCCGGTGCGCGCTATCGCTTTCTCGGCAAACCGGCGGGATCGGCGTTGCAGGACACCTGGGGGGCAAGCGGTGGGGTGAGCTACCGGCTTCCCGGCGGCACGATCGTCGGGGCCGATTATGACTGGCAGGAATCGGCGACGCCGGGTCGCATTGCCAGCAGTGAAGCTACCGGCTGGATCAACTTCGGTCTTTCGCGAAAGCTGCGCCTGCAGGTCTTTGCCAGCACCGGCTTCAACGCACGCAGCACCGATTTCGCGGGAGGCGTGTCGCTCAGCTGGCGCCTTAACTGAGGCCTGAACTGGGGAGTTGAAGAAAATTCTGCAGCCGATGGAATAAGCCTGAATTGCTGTCGTTGTCGCCCCGATTGGAAAGAAGGGGTGATTGGACATGCTGCAGGACCTGCAAGCCCAGGGAAGCCTGGTTGCACCAAGCCAGGACGTAACAGGGACGATCGCGCGCAAGGGGCGGGCCTTGCACGAGGATCGCCGCATGGCTGCAAAGCGGGCCTTCACCACGCGCCGTGTCGACCTTGATCTGGCGACACGGCTGCGCAGCGACGTAAGGCCGCGGGCGGGGGATCTGGTGCTGGCGCGGGTGGCTCAGCTCGGCCAGCACCAGAAGCTTGAATCGCCCCATGGCCGCCGCGCCCAGCTCTATGTCGGCGACGAAATCATCGTCGCCTATGGCGAACGCTACGCACCCGACCAGTTCGAGGCCGTTGTACCTCAGGACCTTTCGGCCTGTGATCTGGTCGCCGGTGGTGGCGTCGCCGGTCTTGTCCTCAGCCGCCACGCGAAGATGCGGTCGGCCACGCGGATCGAGCCGGTTGGCCTGCTGGCCGATGACGATGGCAAGGTACTCAACCTCGGTTGGTTCGGACTGCCACGCCTGACCCTGCCACCTGTCCTGCCTCCCGTCGTCGCGGTGGTGGGCACGTCGATGAACGCGGGCAAGACGACTGCTGCGGCCGGATTGATCCATGGATTGTCGCGGGCCGGCCTCAATGTCGCTGCGAGCAAGGTCACGGGGACGGGCTCCGGTGGCGATCTGTGGACCATGCTTGATGCTGGCGCGCGCTCTGTTCTCGATTTCACCGATCATGGCCACACTTCGACAGCTGGCCTTACGTTAGACCGCATCGAAAGCGTCGCGCTCTCGCTCGTCGCCCACAGCGCGGCCTCGAATCCGGACATCATCGTCATCGAAGTGGCCGACGGCTTGCTGCAGCGCGAAACCGGCGCCCTCCTCAAGTGTGGCCGCCTGCGTGAGGCGCTGCACGGCGTGCTGTTCGCGGCAGGCGATGCAATGGGCGCGGTGGCTGGCCATGACTGGCTGGTGAGGGCAGGGCATCGGGTGCTTGGCGTGTCCGGTCTGCTCAGTGCGTCACCGCTTGCCGTGCGAGAAGCCGAAGCGGCGCTCGGTTGGCCGGTCCTGTCGCTGGCCGATTTGCGCGATCCCCTGACTGCGCCGAAGATCTGCTTCGCTGGCGATGCGAAATCGTGCCTCGCCTGATTTCCCCATCCATCGCGCGGCGCATGCTGCCTCCGGTTTCGGTGGCCGTTGCGCAAGCCTGCGCAACGCTCGTCGGCGCCGCGCTTGTGCACCGCGCAGCGCAGCAGCCGGCCGCCTCGCCCATAGTTGCGCTAGCGGTGGTCGCGCTGCTCTGCGCTTTCGGGCTGGAGGTGGCGCGCCGAAGGCTGTGCGAGGCGATTGGCTGGCACGAAGTGGCGCAAGTGCGCGCCGGGCTGTTCCGGCGCATCTTGCGGGCCGATCCGTCGCAGATCGCCCGCCAGCGCCATGGGGCCCTGCTGCAGGTCTTTGTTGGCGACCTGTCCGCCCGGCGCCAGTGGTTGAGCGACGGGTTGCCGCGTGCCGCCACAGCGCCAATCCTCGTGGCTGCCCTTCTGGCCTGGGCCGCGGCGCAATCACCATGGCTTTGCGCAAGGATCGCCACCCTTCTGTTGCTTGGCATGGCGGCAGGAGCCGCCCTGCTGGGCCCGATGTCGCGCGCGGTCCGCGAGGTGCGGCGCACCCGTGGGCGCCTGTCCGCCTTTGCTTCTGACACGATTGCAGAAATGGCGGACGGTGCCGTTCCCCCACGGCAGCGAGCCCGGCTGCGGCGCCTTCGGCGGCGCAGCGATGCCCTGAACCGTGCCGCCTTGCGGCGTGCCTGGTGGACCGGAACCCTGCGTGGCCTGCCGCACCTGCTGACCAGCCTGATCGTGCTGGTCGTGCTGCTCGATGGTGGCGCGATTTCAGGAACGGTCGTGGTGATCGGCACAGCTGGCCTTGCCCTGAACGACCTTGCCCGCGCGGCAGAGCTATGGATCTCGGCGCGTATTTCGGCGCTCCGCATCCGGCGCCTGATGCGCCTTCCCAAGGCGCCTCCGCAACCGGATTCCCTAGTGCTGGTCGACCTTTCCGAGCCCAGGCACCGCTTTCGACCTGCAAACAGACAGGACTGCGCATGACCGCTCTGTTCCCGATCCCGCAAACGGCTGCAATCACAATGACCCTGCCGCAGTTCGTTACCGTGCCGGCGACGCCAGCCCGCCGCTATTACGCGGTGATCCCCGAGAACTGCGCAAGCGATGCCGTCCCGCTCGTGGTGGTCCATGGGATTTCACGTAACGCCCCAGAATTGGCGCTGCGCTTTGGCGAACTTGCTGCGCTGCACGGCATCCCGGTGATCGCCCCTCTGTTCGAGCGCGGGAGCTTCGGCAGATATCAGCAAGTGCGCGATCCGGATGGCGCTCTGCATTGCGACGATGCCCTTTTCGACATCCTTGCAGATGCGGCTGTCCGGTTCGGCATGCATGGCGCGCAGTGCAACCTGTTCGGCTTTTCCGGCGGGGCTCAGTTCGCCCACCGGTTCGCCATGCTCCACCCTCACAAGGTGCGTCATTGCATCGCTGCCGCCGCCGGATGGTACACCATGCCCGATTGCTGCCTCCCGTGGCCACTCGGCCTTCAGGACGCTCCTGGCCCGATCGATCACACCGCGCTCGCCCATGTCCGTTTCGACGTGCTGGTCGGCTCGCTTGACCGGCGGCAGGACAAAGCCTTGCGGCGCTCCGATGCCATTGACGCCGTGCAGGGCGTACATCGCCTCCAGCGCGCCCGGCGCTGGGACCGGGCCATGCGCAAGGCGGGCTTTTCATGCAGCCTCACGATCATTCCAGGCCTGAGCCACGCCTTCGGCGATGCCGTCCAGCTTGGCCTCGTCCCGCTTGTCCTACATCAGCTCGGCACGCGCCGGGCCAAACCCGAGGAACCTGAAACATGAACACCTTTGCAAGGGCTATCGCCCCCGCAATCGCCCTTTGTGCTCTGCCTGCCCATGCGCAAGAGGTCAAAGCAGATGAGAAAGGCCTCACGCTTGATGCAGGCCCGCTGCAACTGAACCTCGGCGGACGCCTGCATCTTGACGCCAGCGTCTTCGACGATCCCGCCTTGCAACGTACAGGAGTGACCAGCGCCGACGTCCGCCGCGCCCGCATTGAGCTGTCCGGTCGGGTTGGTGAAATCCTGCGCTTTCGCGTCGATCGCGAATTTGCCGGGGCCAGAGGCTGGCGCAATCTTTGGGTCTCCATCGAACCGGTGAAGAACCTCGAGATCAAGGGCGGCAACATGATCGTGCCGTTCTCGATGGAGGACCTGCAAAGTTCGAATGCCACGCCATTTGCCGAACGCTCGATGGCATCTGCCCTGACCGGCGGCTTCGGCCTTGGTGGCGCGATCACCTCCGGCGGCCGGAACTGGAGCGCCAGCGTGGGGTATTTCACCGATGCTCTCGCCAACGATGAAGGCCGCACCACCGAGCGCGGAAAGGGTGTGGTGGGCAGGCTCACGTTCGCGCCGGTTCGCTCACGCAAGGCAATCGTGCATCTGGGCGTCGGAGGAGAACGCAGGACATTTTCAGCGATCGAGCGCGTACGCTTTACCGCCGACCCTGGCTCCATCTTCGCTCCTAACATCATGTCCAGCGGTACGCTCGGATCGCTCGAAACGCTCAGGGCCTTGAACGTCGAAGCAGCCGTCTCGCTTGGCCCGGTGCTGGTTCAGGCGCAGGCCCTGTCGCTCAAGTTGCATCGCACCTTGCGGGACGATCGCAGCTTCAATGGCCAGACCGTCCAGGTCGGCTGGATCGTGACCGGTCAGCGCCATGCTTACAGTGCGTCGAGTGGAATCTTCGGCGGTCCGGAACGTCGCAAGGGCGGAGGTGCTGTTGAAATCGCCGCGCGCTACAGCCGCCTCGACCTGGTCGATGGCACTTTCGACAGGGGCATCGGCCGCGCGCTCAGTGCCAGCGCAATCTGGACGATCAGCACCAATCTGCGCCTGCTGGCCACATACACCGACAACCGCGTCCGCTTCCCCAGCGGGGGCGCGCCGGTCAAGAATCGCGTGGGTGTCCTGCGTGCTCAGGTGAACTTCTAAAGCGGAGCCTTTCGGGTTGGCTTCCGCCGGGGCGGTCACCTGCTGGGGTGGCCGCCCCATTCGTTTGCGATCAGCGCCTGTTCTGCAGCCGCATCAAGCGGATCGGCCAGCTGCAGACGACGGTGGGCTGCCTCCAGCACGGCATCGTCGGCTCCGGCTGCCACCGCGTAGTCCCCGGTGTTGGAAGAGGTTCCGCCAGCCCCCTGCGCTTCGATCGTCCAGACGCCTTTCGTGTCGCGGCAGGCCACGGCCACCTTGCCACCTTCGCCAAATTCGCGGCACCAGCGCCCATCGGCCGCGCGCGCGGTCAGCGCCGGGGTGATCCTGCGGCCATCGGGCAGCTCTGCCGAAGCCAGCGAAGGCGTCCGATCCAGAGCGAGCGAGAACGGATCGCGATTAGGCGAGCCACCGCGAGGGGCAAGCACCAAAGCGGCCACGAGGCTCGCAGCAATCGCTCCGCCCATAGGCAGGGCATGGCGTCTCCACCATGGCGGATTGTCGTTGGCGGCCAAGGATGAGGGTGGGGGCAGAACCGCAAGCGGAGCCGGTTCGCCAAGGCCGAGCCGCTCGAGCATTGCCGGATCGATTGGCGCCTCTGCCACCGGCGCAAAAGCCCCGGCGATCAGGGCGTCGTTTGCGCCCCATTCGTCGGCAAGGGCCTTGAGCTCGGGGTCGGAAGCAAGTTCAGCCTCGAATGCGTCAAGGTCTGCGCCGGTAAGCTCGCCGTCGAGCCATGCGGCAAGCCGTTCTTCGCGCGAAGGGGTCATGGTTGGGCATCCTTCTGCGTGAATTGCGTTTCGCCAAGGCATAAGGCGATCCTTGCCCTGGCCCGGGCAAGTCGGCTCATGACCGTGCCCACCGGCACCTCCAGTGTTTCGGCGGTATCGCGATAGCTGCGGCCTTCGATCACCACGAGGGCAAAGACCGCACGCTGATCATCGGGCAGCGCCTGCAGCGCGCGCTGGGCAGCGGACAGTTGCGACCGGTTCTCGACGGTCTCGCGCCCATCGCTGCCGGCAATACCGTGGAGGGCATCGACATCGATTGCCGTGCCGCGCCGCCGGGCAGCGCGCGCACCATCGATGTGAATGTTCTGCGCAATGCGATACATCCAGCTGTCGAGCCGCGTGCCTGGCTCGAACTGGTCGGCACGCCGCAGCGCCCTTTCAACCGTGGCCTGCATCAGATCGTCTCCATCGGCGGCGTTCCCTGCCATGGCCTGGCAGAACCGTCGCAGGCGCGGCAATGCGGCGACTATTGCCGCGCGCATTGCTCCTGCATCGTGATCTGCCTGCTCCATCCATGCCCCCACAACGTCTTGTGCGTCCGGCTATTCCAACCCGCCCCCGGTCGCGCTACAAAAAGTTGCCGACCATCGGAATAGCAGGCACTTGCAGTCGTTGTCGGCGCGTATCAAGCAGGATTTCATCCATGGACATGCGCGCCATCCTGTCAGGAATTGCCATCGGGCTGCTTGCAGTGCCCGTGTTCCCGCATGACCGCGATCCGCCCGAAACCCAGCGTGCGCAGGAACGGTTGGAGCGCGAGCAGGATCGCGCTGCCCAGCGCGCGGAAGAGCGCGCCGCCCGCTTCGAACGTGATCGCAGTCGCATTGAAGAACGGGAGGTGCGCGAACCGGCAAAGGCCGCCGAGGATCTCGCCAAGCTGGAAGCCGATCGCGCCGAGGATGAAGCCAAGGCTGCCGAGGATGCCGAAAAGGCCGAAGCGGACTACGAAAAGGAACTGGCCGACGAAGCCGAGGACGAGCTTGAGGATGCCGCCGAGCTTGCCGAGCAGTCAGACGACGACAGCCTTGAACGGGGAAGCAGCGTCGAAATCCGGGACATCGCCGATGGCGAACGCGCCGAACATGACGAGCGCGGATTTCCGGTCCGGCGCGGCGAAGTCTTTGCTCTGGATGTGCCCGAAGGCGTCTTGGTGCAGATACAGCGCTCCGGTTACCGGATCATCGAGCGGACCCGTCTCGAAGCGCTCGACCGCGACCTGCTGCGCCTTGCGGCCCCTAGCGGAACCAGCGCAACCCTCGCCAGGGATCGGCTGCGTGAACTTGCCCCAGGCGCCACAGTCGACGTCGTCCATTATTACGGCATGGACCTGACAGCTGGCAACAAACCGCACAAGACACGTGAAAGAACAATGCCAACCCGCGCAAACGAAAGCTTTTCGGTTGGCGTGATCGATACCGCAGTCTTGTCGCATCAAGCGCTCGCCAAGGCCCGGATCGTTCCGTGGAGTGAAGGGGCCACGCCGCAGGCGCAGGCCCGGCATGGCACTGCAGTGGCCTCCTTGCTGGCCAGTGCCGGTCGTCCGACCATTTACAGCGCCAACATCTTCAGGGGCCCGGCGGATCGCCCATATACCTCTGCCGAAGTCATCGCCGCAGCGCTGGAATGGACTTTGCTCCAGGGCGCTCCGGTCATCAACATGAGCCTGGCCGGACCGCGCAACGCCATTCTCGACCGCCTCATTCGTGATGCGGTGAAGGCTGGCAAGGTGGTGGTCGCCGCGGCCGGAAACGGTGGCCCCACGGCACCGCCGTCCTATCCGGCAGCCGTTCCGGGCGTAATCGCAGTAACCGCGGTCGATAAAGATCGCCGGGTCTATCGGCTGGCCCAGCGCGGCAGGCATATCGCCGTTGCCAGCTACGGAGTCGATGTTCTGGCGGCAGAGGCCGGGGGTAATCTAGCGAGGTTCACCGGGACATCGTTCGCCACGCCGGTCGTTTCAGCCTGGCTCGGCCGCTGTCGCGCTACCGGCGCGGATGCTTCTGCCTGCCGGCTGCTGCTCAGGAAAGCGGCGAAGGATCTGGGTACGCAGGGTTTCGACGAGACTTACGGCTTTGGCCTGATCGAGTAGCGAGGCGGACCGACGATTAAATTCGGCTTTGCCGTCAAAGACCGTATCAAGAGGACGACAAGAAAATTGAACGAGGATGCCCGACTTGGAAACTCCCGATGATATCTCGGCCTTGCCGAAGCATCACCAGGCCACTCACAGCGAGAAGCTGATCATCACGGCCTCATCGCTGGGCACGGTGTTCGAGTGGTACGACTTCTACCTCTACGGCCTCCTCACCGCGATCATCGCCGCCAAGTTCCTCACTGGCCTCAACGAGACGACGTCGTTCATCATGGCGCTGCTGGTCTTCGCGGCGGGCTTTATCGTCCGCCCGTTCGGCGCGCTGGTATTTGGCCGGATCGGCGACATGGTCGGCCGTCGCTACACCTTCATTGTCACGCTGCTGGTCATGGGTCTGTCGACCTTCCTCGTCGGCTGCCTGCCCACTTATGAAAGCGTCGGCGTCGCCGCGCCGATCATGCTGGTCGTGCTGCGCATGTTCCAGGGCCTTGCCCTTGGCGGCGAATATGGCGGCGCGGCGACTTACGTTGCCGAACACGCGCCCGAGGGTAAGCGCGGCCTCTATACCAGCTGGATCCAGATCACCGCCACGGCGGGCCTTGCCATGGCGCTGCTGATCGTGATCCTCGTACGCTCGCCTGTCACCGGCGTTGGCGAAGCGGCCTTCAAGGACTGGGGCTGGCGCGTGCCGTACCTGCTTTCGGGCGTGTTCCTGGGCATCGGCCTGTGGCTGCGCCTCAAGCTGCATGAATCGCCCGTGTTCCAGAAGATGAAGGCGGAAGGCACCTCCTCCAAGCGCCCGCTGTCCGAAGCCTTCGGTGAATGGAAGAACCTCAGGATCGTGCTGATCGCGTTCTTCGGCGCCATCGCCGGACAGGCGGTGGTCTGGTACACCGGACAGCTCTACGCGATGTATTTCCTCGAGAAGATGCTCAAGGTGGATGGCCTGACCGCCAATACCCTGATCATTATCGCGCTGGCCTGTGCCACCCCGTTCTTCCTGTTCTTCGGCTGGCTGTCCGACAAGATCGGCCGCAAGAAGATCATCCTGACGGGGTGTGCGCTGGCTGCGCTCACCATGTTCCCGGCGTTTAAGGCACTGACCGCAGCGGCGAACCCGGCGCTCGCCCATGCCCAGGCCAATGCCCCGGTCAAGGTCATGGCCGATCCGGCGGAATGTTCCTCGCAGTTCGACCCGGTCGGCGCCAACAAGTTCGACACGACCAGCTGCGACATCGTCAAGAACGCGCTCGCCAAGGCGGCCGTGAACTACGAAAACGTCGCCGCTGCTGCGGGAACGCCGGCCTCGATCCGGATCGGAGACACGACACTGGCGGCGCCCGATCCGCGCAAGGTTGCCGGCGAGGAAAAGAAAGCCGCCATCGCCGCCTTCGCCAGAGAGGTTGCGACTGGCCTGGAGACGGTTGGCTATCCCGCCAAGGCCGATCCCGGTGAGATCAACAAGCCGCTGGTCGTGGCGATCCTGTTCTACCTCGTGCTGCTGGTGACCATGGTCTATGGCCCGATCGCGGCGATGCTGGTTGAACTGTTTCCCAGCCGTATCCGCTACACCTCGATGAGCCTGCCTTACCACATCGGCAACGGCTGGCTCGGCGGCCTGCTACCCGCCATCGGCTTTGCCATGGTCGCGGCCAACGGGGATATCTATTACGGCTTCTGGTACCCGGTGATCGTCGCCGCTGCCACCTGCGTGATCGGCCTCGTCTTCCTGCCGGAAACCTACAAGCGCAGCATCGACGACTGACGCGGAGCGCGGGGGCTTCCGGAGACGCCCCCGCGCACCGCTTACGGCTTGAGGTTGTCCAGCACCGCCTGCCACGGCACCATCTTGAAGTTCTGCGCGCGCGGCGCGTTATCGCCATCCTGCGCCACGAACAGGCCAGTAGGAAAGGCAGGGCCGAAGTCCCCAAGCATCAGTTCAATCCCGTCGGTATCGCTGGTTGCGCCGAACTGGCCTGCGACAATGCGGAAGCGGCCGCGCGGTTGCGCTGTGGTCAGATCGAACAGCGCATAGGCATTGTCGCCCTGGCTCGATGCGACGAGCATTCCGCCGTCCCGTCCTTCGGGTGCCAGCGCCAGCCCTTCGACATCGGCTGCCAGCCCCTTTTCCGCGCCGACCATGGCAAAGGCTTCCGCCTGAAGGACCGCGGCGCGCAAGTCGACCCGCCAGATGCCAACGTCCTCCTCGGCCACGTAGAGCAGGCCAGTGCGGTCATCCACCACGCATCCCTCGGATTGCGTGCGGAAGCGGATAGAGCGCAGATGCCGCGCGGTGATCATGCCGCCAACCTCTTCCAGTGCGCTTTCCGCCACCGTGCCGTCCTTGAGCACGACATAGGCCCGCGCCAGTTCGCCTACAGCCAGCGCCTTGCCCATGCAGAAGCCATAGGCCTCGGCTGGAGCGTGACCGGCCCCAAGGAAGCTCCTCACGCCAAGGCTGGTCAGCTTGCCCGTCACTCCATCCAGCCGGAACAGCGTGATCTTTGGCTCAGCCACG
The DNA here is from genome assembly GCF_001556015.1 of Novosphingobium sp. CCH12-A3. NCBI lineage: Bacteria > Pseudomonadati > Pseudomonadota > Alphaproteobacteria > Sphingomonadales > Sphingomonadaceae > Novosphingobium > Novosphingobium sp. CCH12-A3. Next base: position 32,336 of record NZ_LSIA01000213.1, read on the forward strand.
TCGGTGCGGTCGCTTGCCGCCACCAGCACGAAGCCCGGGCGCACTTCGCGCAAGTCGACATTGTTGAGCGCACCCGCCGCGACGAAATCGCGCACCTTGCCGTCAAGGCCATAGACATAAAGCCCCACCTTCTTGTCGGTGCCGACGATCAGGCTGGCCGCGGGATTGGCAGCATTGCGCCAGATCGCCGGGTCATCGGCAGCATCGGCATTGGCGGATCCGACCGGCGCGGTCTCAGCCGTCGCTGCCACGTCCACCGCCGGATAGGATGGTCGCGGGAACTCCTCCACGCTGGCGCATGCAGAGAGGAACAGGACCGGGAGCAATGCCCCCGATCCTGCCGTGACGAACCTGGGCAGGGCAACCATCAGAAGTTGATCCGCACGCCCGCCGCATAGCGACGGCCGAAGCGTTCGTATTCGATGGTGTAGATGTTGGTGGCGGGTGTCGGCGTGCCGGTTGCCGTCAGCAGGTTGCCCGGCTCGGAATAACGGCGGCCCGGCTTGTTCAGCAGGTTCGAGGCATCGAAATAGACCTCGAAGTTCTTCGTGATCGCATAGCGTGCCGAGAAATCGAGTTCGTCGTCGGCGGCCCAATAGGTATCGCCAGCATCGGTCAGGTCGTCGGCATAGCCATCAAGCCAGGTGCTGCGGCGCTGGTACTGCAGGCGCAGCGACAGGCCGTACTTCTCGTAATAGGCGCCAAGGTTGTAGACCCAGTCGGACGTGCCGGGCAGGCGCACCTTGCGGGCAGGGACGTCGCCCACCGCAGGCTTGGTCACCTCGCTGTCGTTGTACGTAAGGTTGGCGCTGACGCCGAAGCCGCCCATGAAGTCTGGCAGGCCAAGGCTTTCGGTCCACGGTTCCAGCTGCAGCTGCGCTGCCACCTCGAAGCCGAAGATGCGCCCGTCACCGCCGTTGGTGATGCCGGTGAAGGTGTACTGCGAACGATCCACGCCACCGCTGTTGAGCACGTCCGAATTGAAGGTGCGGCGCTGCGAATAGAGCACGTCTTCGACCTTCTTGTAGAAGACGCCGGCCATCAGGTAGCCCTGCGGACGCACGTACCATTCGAAATAGGCATCCACGCCATAGGCGCGTTCCGGCTTCACGCCGGGATTGCCGCCCGAGATCGTCAGGTTCGCATCGTTCACGGTCACGTTCGGGCGGATCTGGTCATAGTCCGCACGCGCCGCGCCGCTGTTGAACGAAAGCCTGAACTTCTTGTCCTCGGCCAAGTCATAATTGAGGTGAAGGCTCGGGAAAACGAGGGTCTGGCTCGCCTCGGCGGTGACAATGCCCTTGGTTCCGGCGATGTCGGCCTCGGCAATCCCGCGGTTCTTCACGTGTTCGACACGGACACCGCCGACGATTGAACCCCAGTCGTACCGCAGCGTGCCCATGGCGAAACCGGCAAAGACCTGCTCGCGCACGTCATAGATGTTCGCGGTATTGGGCGTGAAGGTAAAATTGGCGCGCGCGGCGTCGGCATACTGGCGCATCTTGTCGGTATCGAAATAGCGGAAGGTGTAGCCCATCGGGATCTTGCCGAGGAACGCCTGATCCAGCGAGAACTGGTTGTAGTCGGTGGGGATGCCGATCTTGGCGAAGTCGCCCGCCGCCGTCAGCGAGATCTGGCTTTCGTCCACCACCTTGGTGCGCTGGTCGAACTGGAAACCCAGTTTGAAGGTTGCATCACCACCCAGGAAGCTGGTGTCCTTGGCCACGATCAGGCGGCCGGTATAGGCCTTGGTCGTGTCCACCGCGTCAAGTAGGCGAAGCTCGGCAAGTGGCTTGGTGAAAGTGTCGATTGCGCTGACGGCAGTCCCGGCGGTGTAGCGCGTCGGGCTGGAAAGCTGCACCGTCGTGAACAACCGTGGCGTGTTGCGCAGCGGGTTGGTGAAGTCATAGGCCACGGTCGGGCGGGCAGAGCGGGTGGAAGGGCTGTTCCAGCGCGCTTCGCCCACCACCGACCGGTCGTCCTTGGACTCGGTATAGTTGCCCAGCCAGTTTACCTTCCAGCCTTCGCCGAACTCGTGGGTGCCTTCCAGCGTGTTGGTGAAGATCGACTGGCGGAACGCGCGCAGGGTCGAACGCTGGTTGATGTCGATGCCATAGACCGTGCCCTTGAGCGGCGTGTTGCCGATGCAGACGTCGGCATAGCCGGTGGTGGTCGGCGTGGTGTTGATCGTGGTCGGGCAGGCGGCCGCACTGTTCGAAAGATCGCCCTGCTTGTCATCCATGTCGAAGATGTAGTTGTCGCGCGCTTCGTCGTCGGTGAAGATCGTGTAGACCGACCGCAGCGAAATCGTGTTCTCGCTGTCAGGCTTCCAGTCCATGCGGCCAGAGACCGACCAGTTGCGGCGGCGCAGGCGATAGAGCTTGTTCTCCGTCTCGCGCGCCCAGAAGCGGGTGCCGTTGCCGGGGCGCTGGTCCTGCGAAACGCGCTCCCAGTCGATCTCGAAATTGTCGGTGATCATGTTGCGTTCGAAGAAGCTGCCCGAAAGCAGCACGCCGATCTCGCCGTCACCCGCCTTGAAGCGATCGGAAACGACCAGCGATCCTTCGTACTCGCGGCGGTCACCCAGCTCGGCGTAACCGATCCCGGCCTTGCCCTGAACGTGCAGCCCGGCGAAGTCGAAGGCCGAGCGGGTGATGACGTTGACGTTACCCGAAACCGTCTCGCCCGGCATGTCCGCCGTCACCGCCTTTGAAACGATGACCTGCTTGGCAATTGCCGAGGGGATCGAATCGAACCGCGCATCGCGGCCCTCGGGGCTGACGACGTTGATCCCGTCGAAGCTCAGCGTGGTCCAGTAGTTGGGCGCACCGCGCAAGCTGATATAGCGCGCCTGGCCCTGGTCGCGCTCGATGGCAACGCCCGGCAGGCGGCTGGTGGCTTGCGCGATGTTCTGGTCGGGCAGGCGGCCGACGCCATCGGATGACAGCACCGTTACCAGCGAATCCGACTTCTTCTGCACATCGAGCGCGGCGGCTTCGGATTCGGCGATCGGACGTTCGCCCGTCACCACGATCGGCGCCTCGGCGCTCTCTTCCGCGGCAAGGTCTTCGGCAAAGGCTGGCGTGGCAGCGAGCGCGGCAACCGAACCCAGCAGCATCGCACGAAGCAGAGTGCGGCTGCGCGCCGCGGAAAACACAGATGTCATGGTAAGCCCCCTGAATGACTTGGCTGGGGAGCCCCTAGGCACTGCGTTTGACGGTCACGCGACAGTTCGAAGGCAGAACGAAGAATGCGTTTCAAACAGCCGTAACAATTGCGGAAAAGCGGGCGCTCCGCATTATGTCGGGCAACAAACTGTTACGCAGATGTCAGGCGGCAGGCGTGCTGCAGTGCTGCACCAGCTCGCGCAGGTCGCGCGCCGCGCTGTCGCCGACAAGGTTGGGGTCGGGGCTGTCGATCACGATCGTGCCGCCCTCGGCCCGCAGCCGCACCTGGCCGAGCACCCGCGCCGATCCCGCACTCAGCCGCCGGCACAGCCGCGCCGCGTGGCCCAGTGTCCGCGCCTCGAACAGCAGGTCCTGCGAGGCGAGGGCGCTCCACGGCACCTGACCGGCACCGCCCTTGCCAAGGCTCGCGCGCAAGGCGCTGGCCAGCGCGGCGCGCCCGGCGTTGTCCACGCCCACCCAGCGCTTCTGCAGGCCCCATTCCGTCGGCAATTCGCGCCGCAGGTTGGGCTCGACCCGGCCCGCAGCCAGGCACAGCATCACCGCCGCCCGCCCGACCGGGGTCTCCGCCAGCGGCGCAACTTCCCTGACCGCCGCCACCGTCGCCTCGACCAGCGCCGCATCGACGCCCATTGGCTCCACGAAGGCGCTGACACCGGCGAGCAACGGGTCCTCGCGCTGCGCCGCGTCGGGCAGCGATCCGAACAGCACGCCCTCGCGCAGGCCCCATGACGAGAACACGATGCCCTTTGGC
>NZ_LSIA01000214.1:0-63580 GCF_001556015.1 Novosphingobium sp. CCH12-A3
CGGGTCGTCAAGCTAACCCACTGATACCACTCAACTTAGTTTCGGATCGGGCTCTAAGGTCCGCCGACAGGCCGTTGGGGAATGAGAGCGGCATGGCCGCGAGCAGCCCCATGACCTGGAGGTAGCGCTCGTCGATGAGGTCCCACCCGCACGCCTTGTAGACCGACTTCACCATGCGCTCGTTGACGTCGCCCTTGCCGAGCGGCGAGAGCGCGCCAACCCCGTAATAGACCTGCGCGAGCTTTCGGCCCTGCCGCATCTGTCCTTGCACATACTGCCACTCGTCGCGCTGCTCGGAGAGCTGGGGCAGGAACCTGGCCGAGCGGCTGTCGGCAAGGCTGGTCGTGCGCATGACCTTTAGCCCGGCGCGCGAGCTCGCCGCCTCCTCATCCTGGAAGACGAGGCCAAGTACGGTCATGACGTTGCAGCCGAAGCGCAGCTTGTCGTTGATGACGTCGCCGATGATCTTCTGAACGTCCCAGGGCGCCCATTGCTTGGGCAGGTTGCGGACCGAGAAGAAGCGCCAGTCGAACTTGTCGGGGACGACCTCGCCGATCACCGGCGCGCCGTCTTGGTTTTCGCCCGTCGGGCGGAACCGCTCGGTCTGAAGCACGATGCGATCGGGCGTGACCTGGGTCTCGAGGTCGTGGCGCACGCACTGGATGTTGATCGGATCGAGTTCGGAATAGTGCTCGGGCCGGTCGGCATTGTCGACCGCGGGGCAAAGGAAATCGTCGAGGAAGGCGATCAGTTCGACCGGGCCGACGTCGCGCGCCGGGATCGAGAGCGCCTGGAGCGTGCCGTGCAGGCTCTCGCGAACTGAGCCCAGCGCGTCGGCGCCGATTCCGCCGCTGAGCCGTGCGCCGACCGAGAGGATCACGCGGGTGTTGCGCAGGTAAAAGGGCGCATCGCGCGATATCGACATCCAGGCCGCCCGGCGCAGCCAGCGCGCGCGGTGGGTCGCGGCGCGGCCGTAGACGCCCTTGGCGACGACGCGGGGCATGACCCAGTCGGCGATACGTTCCCCGATCGAGGGGCTTTGCCAGTGGATCAGCTGGATTTCGCAGCCGGGGGGCACGGCGTCGGAAAGGAACTGGGTCAGGATCTCGCCGCTGCGCTCATCCGCCCCCATCATCGGCGCGAGTTCGAGGATGAACCCGAGCGATTCCGTGTTGATGAACATTCGGCTTTTCTTGTCGTAGCTGCGATAAGGCAGCCAGTTCGAAAGCATCGGCGCGCCGAGGACGGGCCGTGTCGCCTCGGGATGGGCACTTTCGCCGAACACCATGTCAAGGAACCGGTCCCAGAACCCGCGCGAAGCCATCGGCCCTACTCCCCGACCTTGGCTGGGAAAGCAGCGGGCCCGTTGACAGGCGCTGCGGTGACAGGAGCGGGTTTGACCGCGTCGGCAGGTACCGCACCTTGTGCCGCGTTAGGCGTCAGGGCGGCTACCGGCGTCACGGCACCAGGGGCCTTCGCCGTTTGCGCGAGGCGGCTTTGCACCTCGGCGCGGATCGCATCGATAGCGCTCCCTGCCTTCAGCGCTGCGCCCTTGGCCCGCGCGGCCTCTACGGCTTCGGGACTTGGCGGTCCAGCAGGTGCGGGCTTGGCCTCCGGCGCGGGTGACATGTCACTCGGCAGGATCGCCGCATCCGGCAAGGACGGCGGGGTGAAAGCCGCACTGGCAAGGCTCGCCGTGCGGCCCTCGATCTGGTCGATCGCCGTGGGTTCGCTGCCTGAGAGCTGCATCCAGGCCCCATCATCGACCACCGCATGCACGATCCGCGGCTCATGGAGATTGCCGCCGCCATCGACGAACGACGGGAACACCACGCGGAGAACCCGGCGTTCGCGGTGGGCCATGCCGCCCTGCGCCGGCGTGATGCGGCCCATTCCGGTCGGTACGTAGGCGGCGGTTGTTGGCCGCGCCGCAGTGGGCGAGCGCATATAGGGGCCCGCTGGCGATTGTCCTGGGGTCATCGGCCGCGCGTTCTGGATCACCGACAGCGCCTGGTCGTCGATCACTGTCGAGGGCGCGCAGGTGCCGTTCGGCGCGCTGCACGCGAAGCTGCCCTTGATGTTGCCGCCGAACAGGCTGGTGCAGGCCGCAAGCTGGGTGGCGGCGAGACCGAGCGCAGCGACCGATGCTGCCCGCGCGAGGCCGCCTGCCTTGCGCCGCTCGGCGAGCTTGCCGAGGCGCAAGGCGAGGCGCCAGAAGGCAAGGCCCGTTTCGAGGCTGAGGCTGGTTTCGCTAAGCGCTGCAAGCCCATGCGAGACCTGCCAGGCCCGGCGGCGGAGCCGATCGAGATCGTGCGCCGCAAGTAGCCGGCCTTCGGGCTTGCCGAAGCTCGATGCGACCTCGTGCCACAGCGCGATCGCCTCGGCCCGGTCGATCGCGACCGGCGGCAGCGCGACCTGCCCACGCGACTTGCGCGCCACCGCTCGCTCGAGGCTGCACAGCTGTTTCGGGGTCAGAGCGGTCACGAGCGGGCGCCCTTGAGCCACTGTTCGAGCACCTCGCGCGGACGGAAGCCCTCGATGACGGCCCCGTCCGAGCGGACGATCACCGGCGTGCCGGCGAGGCCCTGCTCGCGGGCGAAACGTTCATTGGCATCGAGCGGCGAGGTGTCGCAGGCATGGCTGTCGGTGATCGGCGCGCCCGCATAGGCAGCCTTGACCGCCTTGCGCCGGTCACGCGCGCAGAACACCTGGTTGGCAAGGTCGCGGCTGCCGAGCACCGAGATCGGGCGCTCGATAACCCGCACATTCATCGTCTCGAGAACGCCCGAGAGCGCGCGGCAATAGCCGCAGCGAAAATCGCTGAAGACGGTGACGGTCGGGCCCGAGCTTGCTCCCCAGACAATGCCGCCCGCCTCGGGCAGTGCGGCGAGCGACATCATCCGGGGGGCACCGCTCGCCGATGGCGTGCTGACGCCGCGGCGGGGGGTCTCGACTTCCTGGGCTTCCTGCCTGCTTCCGGCAGCTCCGCCGACCAGCAGGTCGGGGTTGACCTCGAGCAGCCGCACGGCGGTCAGGTCCTGGCGGGTCTGCATGTCGTAGACGCGCCCGATCAGGAGGTATCGCGCGGTCCTGTCGACGTAGAACAGCTGCGATCCCGCCGTAACCTCGCAGACTCCGTCAACCACCTGGCAATTGACCCTGCTCACCTGCGTGCGCGGCAGGCGCTCCTTGAGCGCGGCGGTCACCGCAAGATCGGTTTCCGATGGGGCGTTCGGCGCATTGGCATTGGCATTCGCCCAGACCAGCGAGCCCCCGCTGCCAAGCGCAATCGCCGCGAGCGGCATCGCCAGTTTGCGAAGGGCGCCGGGGCCCCAGTGCAGTGACTTCAAGCTCAGTGACTTCAACTTCATGATTTCCTCCTCATCCGTTGATGAACACGCCCTCGAGGAACACGATTTCGACATCGATCCCGGTCGGCATCTCGATCACGGGCTGGTACTGTTCGGCCCGCTCGATCAGGTATTTGGAGACGGTGTCGGCCGAGGTCGCGACGCCTTCGCCAAGCCCGCCCTGGAGGATCTCTCCGGCGCCAAGCTTCTGCCGCTGGCCGTTCACATTGACGTTGGTGCCCTGAAGGATCGAATTGGTGTTGGCCGAGAACCCGCGGCCGAACCCGCCAGCGAGCCCCGCAAGGAACGCCTGGCCGATGAGCGAGCCTTCGCGGCTCACCACGCGCCCCCTCACCCCGGTCTTGCCGCCAAAAGCGATGAAGCCCTTCACGTCCGAGACCGCGTAGCGGCCGTTCGGTTGCGGGCAGGTCATTCGCTGCAGCTTGACGTAGACCTTCTCGGAAGAAAGATCGCCGCGCGCCGCCCCGTTGACCAGGCATCCAGCAATATTGGTGGTGAGGAGGCGGCCATTGTCATAGACCGAGCGCGCCGGGCCGGTGATGCGCAGGACCACGGGAAGTGGATCGGTTTGGCTCTGCACGCCGGCGGCCGCATCGACCCCGACGATGACCTTGGCGACCGCGATCGAGTTCGGCGGCAGGTAGTTGGCGCTGTCGGTGTAGACCGTGTTGCCCTTGGGCACGGGACTGCCGGTCCCGCTCGCGCCCTCACTAAACGAGACGAGGCTGACCTCGCTGCTCCGCCCGCTCGGTAGGCCCGCAGCGGCCGCCGCGGCTTGCCCCGCCGGGGTTGCCTGCGCGCTCTGGTAGCTTGGCGGACTGGTGCGCCCGTACATGGCGTTGGGTCCGACCGGGGTCGCGCCCGGACCCACCACGGGTTGGCCCATGACCGGCGACTGCCGCGCCGCCGCGAGCGCCGCTTTCAGTTGCTCGTTCTCGTTCTGGTAGGCGGAGAGAACCCGCTCGGTGTCCGGCGACACCCCACTTCCTTGCGCTTGGCTCTGAGCCATTTGCGCTTCGAGCTGGTCGGCGCGCTGCGCGCGGGCAGCGAGAGCGCGCATGTTATTGTCCATTGCCATCATCTGTGCTTCGGACTGGGCGCGCCACTCCTTCTCGGCCATGTTCTTGTTGACCATCTCGTCGACCGAGACGTCGCCGACTTCCTTTTTGACGTGTGCGTCGCTGCTCTTGCCGTCGCCCGAGAAGATGTAGGTCGAGCCGATCAGCAGCGCGGCGAGCCCGCCAGCACCGAGCAGCAGCATCTGCTTCTTCTTGACCGCTTCGTTGGCGACGATCGCATCGCCGAGCGGCGAGGCATCACTTCCTTCCATGTCGCCGGCAGACCCATCGAGCGCCTTGGGCCCTTTGCGGAACGGGTTCTTCCAATCCATCAGCGGTCTCCATTCGACTGGATGAGGTAGACGGCGGCGGCTTGGCCCGGCGCGAGCTCGCTGACCGGGGTCATGAAGGCGACCGCGCCCTTGGCAGCGAGCATGTTCTCGTCGAGGGCCAGCGCGTCGCGGCCGGTGTTGCGGACGCGCAGGACCAGGCCCTTGAGGTCGGCGCCGCGGTATTCACCGACCTGCTGGACCTCGAGCTTTCCGACCGTCACCGGCTCGAGCACGTCCTGGCGCACCTCGAAGCCCTCGATGGTCTCGCTGCGGTACATCGCCTGGGCAAGGCGGACCGCGCTGTCCTCGGGCGAACTTCGCACTTCCCAGTCGCGTGCGGCTTCCGCCTTGATCGCGGTATTGGTGACGAAGACCTGCTCGGCGTCATTCCCGCGAACCTGGCAGACGAACTTGTAGACGTAGCCCTTGCGGGTCGTGCCGAAGAACGAGAGGTTGCTCCTCGCAAAGCCGTCGGGGACCGAGAGGTAGATGTCGCCGCGCACCGGCTCGTTGACGATCTTGAAGTCCTCGGCCGGGTTGCCCGTGCTGATCTTCGAGACTGCGGCGAACTGGTTGCCGGCAAGGCTGATCCGGGTCAAATCCTTCGCCGAGGCGACGCAGGCAACCGTGCCGTTGTCAGCGGCAGGAATGCTCTGGTCGGCCATGGCGGGAGCAGCAAGGCACAGCGCGCCAAGGCAGATGAGCGCCGCGCCCACCGGGCGCCCGGTAATCGCATAGGGCCTGCCGGCAAGCACTGCGCCCACCCCAATCGCGCCCCATCCAAGCTGGGCCATCACCCCTCTCCCCCATCGATTTTGTTGCTGGTCTTGCCGCTCTCGGCACCCGCGCCATCCTTGGTGACGCGCCCGAACCCGGCGAGCTTGAGGCTGACGCCCGAGTAGCTCCACACGAAGCGGAAGGTCCGCGCCTCGGCGGTCACTTCCTTGGAGCCGGCATCCGGATCGACGCTCAGCTGCTCGATGGTAAAATACTGCGAGACGCTCGAGCCGTTCTGCTCATTGAATATCTTCATGAGCTCGGCCTTCATCCGGCCGTGGGTCCTGGGATCGGTGATGGCGAGGATCGAATCCATCCAGTACTGGAGGTTGGACGGCGAGCGGTTGAGCGTGAGGAGCGCGGCATCGCGCGTCACCAGCTCGAGATAGTCCTTGTCGACGTGGCTGGAGGATAGCGTCAGCGGCTTTGCCAGCACCGGCTGCAGCACCACCTCGCGGTCGCGGTGCGCCGCGGTCAGGGTCAGCAGCACGCTCAGGCCGAACAGCCCAGTTGCCGTGATCGCCAAGAGGTTGCGCTGCTTCAAAAGCCGCTGCGCCTGGCCGTGGGAAATCGAGAGGTCCATATCAGCCCGCCATCAGTCGAAGATGGGAGGGCGGGGTCGCCTTGAGGCCCATGAAGGCACCAGGCAGGTACCAGTAGGCCGAATGAATGATCCACGAGACGGCGCGTCCCGCCTTCAACTTGCGCAATCCCCACCAGGCCAGCACGCTTGCTGAAATCCCAATCAGAATATGTTGAGACAGGATCCCCCACGCGAAGGGCAAGATCATCGCGAGAAACTCATCGAGCGTCCAAAAGCCGATGAGCTCGGGATCATCGAGATGCGCGGGAACCGTATAGCGATTCATGAGACGACACCGCCCTCCAGTTTGTCCGACCAGTCCTCGTTTCGAGAGCGAGGCCGGAGGGGGACCGCTTGGGGTCAGATCGTTGCGGTGACTGCGGCGGTGACGATCGGCACGCCGGTTCCCGCGCCGACACCGACACCGACCGGAATGGCGACCTGCGCCAGGCTGAAGCGGCCCGAAGCAAGGCCGACGATGCCGCCAGCAAGGCTGAGCACGGTGATGATCTTGCCGCCCGAGCCTTCGAGGAAGCCGGTGAAGGCGGTAAGCGCCGTGTTGAAGGTTGCGTCAGCGCCGGCCATCGCGACCTCGCTGCCGAAAACGGCCGCGACGGCGACGACCGCCGCGCCCTGGAGCAGGGTCTGCCCCTTCCCTTGTGTGGTGCGTTTCATCTCTCGTCCTTTTTCCAAAAGCCGCGTCATTCACGGCCTTCAGAATGAACAGAGGTGCGCAGATGGGAGCAATTAACAGGTGGTTGAGGCCGCCGTACGAATCGAAAGATTTCCGGAAGCGGCAATCAGGGGCCGTGTTTGTTTCCCTGTTGGGGAAACGGAATTCCCTTTGCGGGAACTGCTTTTCCCGCTGCGGGAATTGTTTTTGCCCGAGAAGGAATTGGAATTCCCGGTGGAGGAAACAAGCGCTGCGACTCGGTCCGCAGTCGCCGGATTCGCAAAATTTACGATTCCGGGCCATTATGCGGGGCAAGACATGTCCTGGATGATCCACCTATGGCCGCAGGCAACCGCAATGTCAGGATTCACCTGAGCCAGCAGTGCTTCGATCTGCTGGCCGATGTGATGTGCGCCTACTCCAAGCGGACCGGGCGCTTCCAGACGATGCGAATGACGGTGCAAAGGGCCTGTGAACGCCTTAAATCCCACGGGATTTCTAGGGAGGAGGTGGACCTCTTCCTCAGCGAATTCGCTATCGACGGCGACATCGCCGTGTGGCTTGAGGTCACGCCGAAGTGGTCGGCCGACTACGATGCACTGCGCGTTAAGGTGAAGAGGATCAGAGAGAAACAGGGCATTGATAAGATCCTCGTGCCATTCGCGGCTTACCTCGCCGAACGCCACAAACTGATCTAGGTAGAGCTCCGGAGCAAAGTTACGCGCTTCTTAAGACTCTTGACAGGCTATGCCATCCCATAGACGTTTTGCTTTGGGAGGGATGGAACATGCCTCACAGGAACTTGACGCCTGAGACGGTCTTTAAGCCGAGCACTGATCCGGAGACGGAACCGGTCTTTCTCTTTGCCAATCCGAACCCGGCGCTTGGGGAACAGGACCAATACAAGCAGTTGATCAACGCCGAACTCGCCCGGCAGGGCATTCCGCCCGCGCATCTTGCAGACCGGATGCGGATGCCTCGGCCCAGGCTGCACAAGATCCTGAAAAAGACCAATCCGCTTCCGGAAGGCTTGCGCGACCGGATATTCAACGAACTCGGGATGGATCACGTTAGAGCCAAGATCAGCGTAGCCTTGCTGCACGATCCTGACGCCTACGCCAACCAGGCCGTGTTCCTCGCCACCGAAAGTCTCAAGAGCTTCTATCTTGAGGTCATGACCTGCCGACGCGGCTCGATCGAGGTCGACCTGCGGCCGGCGATCATCCACGAGGCCGCTCGTCGTGCCTATGATCTGCTTCTTTCGCATCAGGAGCGGGTCATGCAAAACGACCAGACCCTGCAAGCCTGAGTGCGAATGACGCCAGAGACCATTCTTGCGTGGCAAAAGCTATACAGTGCCGTGGCCCTGCTCGCCGCGATCTGCTCGGCCTGTGCCGCGCTCAAGACGTGCTACGATGTTCGAACGGGGGTGCTCGCTCCACCGCGCAAGTCGGTAGCCGGGTGGATCCTATGGTCGCCGCGCGCGTGGTTGCACTTCCAGCTTGCGTACTTCCTGGGGTTTCCGAGTATTCTGGCGATCGCAGTGTTGTACGCTCATTATATCGGGTTTGCGGCATTCATTCCGCTGTAAATGGACAGATCGACCTCCCGGTACCCGGCCGTTCTCATCGCGAGAGTCGCGGCGCTGGCTCTGGCCTCTGCACTCATATCGACAGGCGTATCGGCAGCAAGCCTTGCCCAGTTCGTTGTTATCGTGCGCACGTAGCCCAGCGTTTCCGGGATTGCAGGAATGTAACCTGCATTGAGCGACTTCCGTTCAGGTCCCGCGTTGTAGGCCGCTAAAGCCAAGTCCATGCGTCCAAACCGGTCCTTCTGATCTCGCAGATAGCGAGCGCCAGCGCGAATGTTCGCGATTGGATCCCACGGATATACGAGCCCCAATGAACGGGCGGTACCGGGCATGATTTGCATCATGCCCATTGCACCCGCAGAGCTTATGGCTCTGGGGTTATATCCGGATTCCTGGGCGACGACGACGTCCAACAGGCGGGCCGGGAGGCCGAACTCACAAGCTATTGCGACTACGAACGGAAGATAGATAGCGCGGCGGCGCTCGGTTTTGGTGGAGAGCCAATATGTGGGCGTGTAGCTATAGTCCTCGCACGCATTCCCTGATGCGAAGAGAGGTGCAACCGATCGGTTCGATTCGACGGGAGTGCGGACTACATTTTCCATCTGCTGCACAATGGCGAGCGGGGGAACCCCCGGCATTTGTGGCTCCAGGCCGATAGGCGCATCTGGAAAGCGCAAGAGCTCAGCCTCTCGGGCCGAACTCTTCGACGAATCCAAGCAAAGCCCAATGGCGCAAATGGCAAGAATTGTGGTTCGCATCTCACGTCTCCCGTGACGTGCTTGGCGGTGTGAATTGCGCCTGATCAGGACATCAGAAGCGACTTCGGCTGTCAATCCGCCGTGTTGGTCCCGTTTCGGAAGAACCGCATCGCCTTGTCCGATAAAGCGCTCCAGCGCTCAGACTCGCGGTAGTTCCTTTAACGGACGGCTGGCATTGGCCAGATCTTCGGGCGCGATTGCCGCGTCTTCTTCAATCAGCTTGCCCTGCTTGATATAGAGCACCCAAAAGCTGCGCTGCGCCGGATCGCCGCGCAGCACCGTGGCATCATGACCCGATGACAGCCCGACGGTCTACAGCTTAAGGCCGTACCGGTTCGACCAGAACCACCGGTCGCTGAGGTGGTCCCGCCTTCTTGGACAGGTTTACGGCTAAGTTAAGCTAATCCCGGTTGTCGTACATGCCCCCAATTATCTAATTGCACGATCCGCCGATAGGCATCCAACTTATTAGACTGTGTGGCGGTGGAGAGGCGACCGGCATCGAACCTCATCTGATCCATAACTCATTGAATATTATGTTATAGTGATGAGTTCAAAACCCTGTTCGGCTGGTTGTTGGAGGTTGGAATGCGGCGCTGAGCAGCGTCAGATTTCGATCCATCAAGCGTTTCTAAATGCTAATGCTTCGCATTGACGGAGGCCCTGTCACCACTTAGCTGCGTAATTCATGAGAGCAGAAAGAATCAGATCGTGGGCATGGGCTCACAAGTGGAGCAGTCTCGTCTGCACACTGTTTCTGTTCCTACTATGCATCACCGGCCTGCCGTTGATTTTCCATGATGAAATCGATGCGCTGGGGGGTGAGCGAAAATTGGTCGGCGCCCCCTCTGCGCGGGCAGGCAAACCCATTGATGCCATGGTTGCGCACGCGCTGGATGATTATCGGCAGGCGGCAGGCGAGCAAGGTGTGCCGCTGTTCATCGGCTTCAGCCCGGACAACCCGGTGATAACCGTCACCGTCGGTCCACGCGCAGCCGCAACCTCTAACGAAATGCGGCTCTTCTCCTATGATCGGGCTACCGGACAAGCCGTGGGTGAAGTGCGCGACGATGGCGTGATGAGCCTGCTGCTGAAACTCCACACCGATATGCTGCTCGGCCTGCCGGGGATGCTGTTTCTAGGCCTGATGGGGCTGATCTTCATCGTCGCGATTGTCTCCGGAGTGGTCCTCTACGCGCCGTTCATGCGTCGGCTGGAATTCGGGACGCTACGGCGTGACCGCTCTGCACGCGTGCGCCTGCTGGATGAACACAACTTGCTGGGCGTGGTCACGCTTGGCTGGGCGTTTGCCATCGGCCTGACCGGTGCGATCAACGCGTTTGCCGATCCGCTCACCTTGATGTGGCGGCAGGGCGAACTGAGCCAAATGGTCGTGGGCTATCGCGGGCAGCCGCCGCTGGAGCCGTCTCGCTACGGCTCCAGCGACCGCGCGGTGGCGGTTGCACAGGCTACTGAGCCAGGCCTCATGCCCCAGTTCATCGGTTTCCCCGGTGGGGCGTGGTCATCTCCGCACCATTACGCGATTTTCTTTCAGGGCGACACGCCGCTGACAAAGCACATCCTGTCCCCCGTATTGGTTGATGCGTCGAGCGGGCAACTGACGCAGGTGGGCACGATGCCCTTGTTTATGCAGGCATTGATGCTGTCGCGCCCGCTGCACTTTGGCGACTACGGCGGATTGGGCCTCAAGCTGGCCTGGGCCTTACTCGATCTGGCAACGATCCGCGCGCTGTGGTCCGGCCTGGTGCTGTGGTGGGGCAAGCGCGGGAGGCGCGCATGAAGCGACAGCAACCACGCAGTGCGCTGTCTGTGCTGGCAAAGCCTCTGGCCCTTGCCGTGCTGTCCATCGCCGGACTGCTTCTGGGACTTACCGGCGATGGCTGGCGCGATGTGTTTGCCGTGCTGCTGCTCGCTCTGCCCCTGATCCTTTTTCTAACCCACTGGGCGCGCCGCTCATGACGCGCGCCTCTCGTGAGAAGGTGAAGATATGAAACGCTCTTTCCTCCTTGCAGCCACCGCGCTGGCGGGTGCTCCCTTCAGTTCGGCAATTGCCCAGACCGCACCGGGAGAGATCGTGGTGACAGCACAGCGCACCAACGCCACCGCCGTTACCGGCGAAGGCGACCTTGGCGCGCTCGGCAATCAGAAGGCCGAGAACGTGCCGTTCACGGTGCGCTCGTACAACGAGGCGATCATCCTCAACCAGCAGCCGCAGACGCTGGGACAAGTGCTGGAGAACGATCCCACCGTCCGCACCAGCTATGGCTTCGGCAATGCGGCGGAGCAGTTCGTGATTCGCGGCTTCGCACTTTACGGCGACGACGTCGGGTTGAACGGGCTTTATGGCATTGCACCGCGTCAGCTTATCGCGCCCGAACTGTTCGAGAGCGTCCAGGTACTCAACGGTGCTTCGGCTTTTCTCAATGGTGCCGCACCGGGCGGTTCATCGGTCGGTGGCGCCGTTAATCTGCAGCTCAAGCGGGCGCATGGCAAACCGCTCAACCGCGTCACCTTGGGCTATACGTCTGACGCGCATTTCGGCGGCAGCGTGGACATCTCGCGCCGCTTTGGTGAAGGCGACGCGTTTGGCGTTCGTATCAACGGTGCATTTCGCAGCGGAGACGTTTCGGTAGACGGCGAGTTTCGTCGGACTGCGGCTCTTGGTGCTGCATTCGACTGGCGCGATGACAACACCCGGCTGTTCCTGGATCTCGGCTACCAGAAAGTGGAGGTCAAGGGACTGCGCCCCAAGGTAACGCTCGGCACCACAACCAAACCCGCAGTTCCGGCTGCGGATGCCAATTATGCGCAACCCTGGACCTACACGACCTTGCGCGACGTGTTCGGCGTCGTCCGCTTCGAACAGGACCTTGGCGAGCATGCGATGTTCTACGCAACCGGCGGCGCGCGCGACGGCAGCGAAGAGGGAATCTATGGCGGCATCACCGTGACCAATGCGTCGACCGGTGCGGCTAATGGCAATGCGCTCTATGTGCCGCGCACCGACAACAATGAGGCCGTCGAGGCCGGCCTGCGCGTAAAGCTGGGCAGCGCGGTGACGCAGGAGATCAACTTCGGTGGCAGCGCGATCTGGCAGGTCAATCGTAATGCCTTCGACTTCCTCTACGGCCCCGGCTTCGCCGGATTTGCCACCAATCTCTACAATACGCCCTCTGCTGCCATTCCCAGTTCTGCGTTTGTTGGCGGCAATCTGAACAATCCCTTCCCGGTCAGTCGCACGCGCCTGCTTTCGGCTTTCGCGTCAGATACCATCGGTTTCTGGGACAATCGCGTTCTCATGACCGGCGGGCTCCGTCTGCAAGACATCCAGGTCAAGAGCTACAACTACTATAATGGCGGCGCGCTCGACGGGACCTACAGCAAGTCCGCTGCAACCCCGGTGGTCGGCCTGGTCGTAAAGCCCGTGCCGGGCTTTTCGCTGTTCGCCAACCGCATCGAGGCACTGCAACAGGGCCCAAGCGCGCCGATCGATGCGACCGTCGTCAATTCGGGTGCGGTCTTCGCGCCGATCAAATCGACCCAGTACGAAGTGGGCGGCAAGCTCCGCGTCGGCACTTTTGATATCGGCCTCTCGCTGTTCCGCATCGACCTGCCAGTGGGCTACTCGGTCGATATCGGGGGCGGTAAGAAGCGGTTCGGCCTGTTCGGCCAGCAGCGCAACGAAGGCGTCGAATTCACAATCAACGGCGAGCCGGTCAAGGGCGTGCGGTTGATCGGCGGCGCTTCCGTGGTTGATGCCAAGCTCAAGCGGACCAGCGGTGGCGTAAACGAGGGCAACCGCGCGGTTGGCGTGCCCGAATGGACGGCAAACGCTGGCCTGGAATGGGACGTTGCCGCCACTGGACTGACGCTGACCGGGCGTGTGATGCACACGGGCAAACAGGCGGTCAATGTCGCCAACACGCTGGAAATTCCGGGTTGGACCCGGTTCGACCTCGGCGCTCGCTATGTATTCGTGGCTGCGGACAAGCCGGTCACGTTGCGCTTCACTGTCGATAACGTCGCGAACAAGCGTTATTGGGCGTCGGCCTTTGATGTCTTTTCGGCAGCGCTGCTTCAAGGGCAGCCGCGTACCTTCAAGGCCAGTGCGTCTATCGATTTCTGATCACGAAGGTGCGGGCGGCCCTGCAACGGATCGTCCGCACTTTCCCTGTAGAAGCAACACAAAGCCCATTTGGCGCTCGACACGCGGCCGGCAGGACGCACAGCCTATACTTCGCCCCCCGTCGCATAGGGCTTGGGCGCTTCGCTCACGGGCGAATATCATCGCCAGGCCAGCTTGGGTATCGATGGCGATGCTTGGACCTATGATGGAGACTTATAGACGCTGAACCATGCGTCCATACCTGTTCAGAGAAGTGTCTGGCGGCGCTATTGCCTTCCTAACGCAGGAGTCATGACCGAGCAGCTCCTCGGCGGCACCTTGTCGGGTCGGGCCGCGCCGAATGGCAGTGCAATCGCGCAGCTTACCGACAATCTCCTCAGGCTTCCGCTTCCTCGCCATTCCATTCCTCATTCATGGCCAAATTTCAAACAGATTTTGGGCCACCAAGAAGGGGCAGATCAAATGCGTGCCTTCACACGCGCGGTTATTCAGGCCAATCGTCGTGCGCTTGGCGGAAAAAACGGCCAACCTGCTGGCGGCGCCAACCCCACAAGATCGGCTCGAAGCGCCATGCGAACACTGGTGACCGCACAGGCGAGTGGACCTTCCAAGCCGTGCGGAACCACCACCGATGTATAAATCGAAGCGGCGGCCGGCGCGAAGGTGAGCAAGAGCAGGACTGCACGTTCGTCGCAGGTGAACTCCTTGGAGCAGCAGCGTTTCGTTTGGAGCGGGCGGCCGATCGCTCCTTCCGTGAGCTGGAACAGGCTCGCCAGAACCACGGCCACTTGCGGAGTCGCCCCGAGTTCGCTTGCCAGGTCCACCATCAATGGCATGGCAGACAAATCCATGTCGCGACAAACCGTCCATCGCCGCAGCATGCGCACAATGACATATTCAGGCCATCCCGGAAACGAAGCCTGCCGTGGAATCTCGACCGCTATCATGGTGTTGCCGCCTGACTGAAAGGAGATCGTGGCCAGAACCGCAGTCGGCGGTCACGGCATCGGGGTCTCGGGCTTGCCTTCAATTTCATCGGCATCTGCCCCAGTTCGCACCGGAACAAGGCCGGCCAGCGCCATCGCCTGCCCCAGGCTGGCAATGCTAGCGAAGAGGTCACCGACGGCGTCCTCTTCGACTAGCAGGTCGAGCGTGCCACGCACGGGAATGCGGCCATTGCCTCGGCTCGCCGATACGAGCGCAATGATAATCGCTTCATGTTCGGAAACGTGGTTACACTGTAGGGCACAGAACTGAAAATTCTCCAGCCCATGCCGGTTGAACAGCGCCATCATGCGCAGAAATGGCTGGAGGCCGGCCACCATGTTCCATTTGTCGAACGCGCGCGCAATAGCGCTCGCTGGGCACTGGCGTTCGCCGACCGCCTTGACCCAGCTGCGCGTCGACCAGACGAGAAAGCGCCCGCCATGATCGAGACTGGTAACGGGACGGTCCAGATAGTCATACATGGCAGGCTCCTCTTCTGTATCGTTCGATCAAAGACGGCGGGTATTGTCGCCGATCAGCTTGCGGGCTTCACCGATGGCCTTGGCGGTCGTCGTCCGTTTGGCCTGAATGTCATCGGCCAGTTGCATCAGCCGGGCGCTGATCACCGTTCCGGTCTCGGCTTCCTCCTGGATGCCGATCCCGCCCTTCTCATTGGCGATGCGGTCCCATTCGGCGCGGACTGCCGCCCAGTAGTCCTTGGTGGCGGCCCAATAATCGTCGGCGGCCTTCACATTGTAGCCGTCGAACTTCGTATAGGTGTTGAGGACATATTCCTGGACGATCGGCGCGAGCGTGCCATCCTTGTGTCCGAGCTTGGTGTTGTCCTGCCAGTGAATCCAGCCATCCGGGCCGGTCTGATGTCGGTTGATCGACAGATAGCGGTCATAGACCGGATGCTGCACCGCATCGCGCCGGGCGAGCGGGCGCCAGGTCCAGTTGGAGCGCCAGCGCCGCACGCCGCCCTGTGTCTCGAACTGGCCCCAACCACCATATCGGGGAGAATCGTCGACCTGCCAGACCGTCTGCGACCAGCGACCGGTGCGCATCTTTTCGGGCACGTCCTCCCATTTCCAGGTGTTCGTGTCCGAATAGACGAGGACGCGAGCAGGCTCAAATTCCCAGTCCTGCCGCCAGTGCTTGATGATGCTGGTCTTGCCGTCCTGCTCGATCACGAGGAGGTGCTGGAGTTCAATTTTACGGTCGGTATCCTCGATCAACCGCACCACTTCGTTGCCGCCAGAAATCTTGCGATCAAGCGGCGTATAGGCGGCGTCCCAGCGGGTCGATTCCTGCATGTCGAAGCGGACCTTGAAGTTACCGGCCATGGCAAGGATGTTGGCGCGGTCCTGCTGGAAGCTGGCCGCTGCCTGTTCGGCTGCGATCGGCGGATTGGCGAGCGCGGGGCTGGCGGCGCAGGCGAGCGCCAGAAGGCTTGCACCGATGATGGTCTTGATATGGTTCATGGGTTTTCCCTCCCTGTTGAATCAGAAGCGGTAGCTGAACGAGACGATCGCGTTACGACCGGGCTGCGTCTAGGCGTCGGTCTCGGTCGAGGTGCCGGAGAGTCCGCGCACATCACTCCACCAGGCGTATTTCTTGGCGAGAATGTTGAAGATGCCGGCGCGCAGCGTCAGCCCGTCGATGACCTTGGCATAGGCGGTCAGATCGAGGATCGTGAACGTATCGGGTCGATAGCTGCCCGCGGCGGCGCGGCCCTCTTCCTTCTGCGCGGAATGGGTTAGCGTGAGCTGGCCGCCGAAGCGGTCGGCGCGGTCGCGATAGCCGATCCCGACGACGAGTTTGAGTGGATCGATGGTGGCGAGCGGCGTCGAGACGCCGTTGCGGACGCTGTCGCCCTTGGCATAGGAAATGGCGAGCTGGCCCGTCAGGCCATTGCCGGCGGCGAGTTCGAGCTTGCCTTCAACGCCTTCGATCTTCGCCTTGGCGAGGTTGATATACTGATAGATGATCGGATCGGCGGCCGATCCGGTGCCGCGAATGACTTCCTGGCTGATGACATTGCTGAAGCGCCCGGAGAAGCCCGTCACGCTCGCGACGACATGCTCGCTGGTCATTCGGACACCGCCCTCGATCGTCTTGCTGGTCTCGGGCTTGAGGTCGGGATTGGTGATCGTCCGGTAAGCCCCGAACGGCGAGGTCGGGTTTTCGAAGAACTGGATGACCTGGCTTGGTGCCGGCGCCTTGAAGCCATGGGCATAGTTAGCAAACACGCTGACCACCGGCGTCAGCTTCACCACCGCGCCGATCTTGGGCGAGAAGCGCGAACCGCTTTGCTTGGCGGCCACAAAGGTCGGCAGCAGCGGGTCATCCTTGGGGGTGAGGCTGGAATGGTCGAAGCGGATCGCGGGATAGATCTGCACCCGCCCATCGGCGATCTCGATCCGATCAGAGAGGTAACCGCCAGCCAGTGTGAAGTCGGTGACCGGGAAGGCGCGCGTAGGGAACACGTCGGGCGCGGTCGGCACTGTGCCGCTGCGCAGACCTTCCTGCCGCGTCACCGACGCATCCACACCCCAGGCCAGTTGATGACGGATTGCACCCGTTGAAAAATCGGACCGGAAATCGGCCGCACCGCCGAAGGCGCGGTTATTGAAGACATTGAGCCGGGTCCGGTCGAGGGCGGTATTGCGATCTTCCGCTGTAAACTGACGGTTCTCGCCATCCTGCCAGTAGCCTGTGAACTGAATGAAATCGATCGCGCCTTCGGCCTCCTCCTTCCAGTCGATCGCCAGACGCTTGCGGGTCGTGGTGTCGTGGGCCTTGAGCGCCAGCACGCTGGTCTCCGATGAGGCAACGGGTGCCACGCCGCTCAGCACATTGGTGTCGACCAGCCCTTTCTGATATTCGCCGGTCAGCCTCAGGCGGCTCGACGGACCGGTCTCAAGCGCGATCTTGCCGAGCAGCGCATCGGATCTTGTATCCTGCGGATTGGGTGTGGTGCGCGTCGAATTGGGCGCGTCGTTGGCGCCCTGATTGTCGAATTCGTGACCGTCGCGGCGGGTATAGGCGAACATGGCCGAGAGATCGCCACTGCGGCCCGCGACGATCGCCGTCCCGCTAAATTCATTGTCGGCAGAATCGTAACTGGCCCGGAGCCGCCCGCCGATATGGGCATCGCCCTTGAGCAGATCGGCCGGGTCGCTTGTCACGAAGGAGATCGCACCGGCCAGGCCGTCGCTGCCATAAAGTGCCGAAGCGGGACCGCGCAGGATTTCGACCGATTGGACGAGGCCGAGATCGACATAGTTGCCGCGTCCCGCCTATTGCGCGCCGAACTCGAACCCATCGGGAACCCGCACGCCATCAACCTGGATGAGAACGCGGTTGCCTTCGAGACCGCGGATGTTGAAGCCTTCCGCTCCGGCGCGACCGGTGGCGCCCAGCGCGGCGCCGAACCGGCTCGGCCCTTGGCGCACACTGATACCGGGCTCGAAGCGGACGAGATCTTTGATGTCCGAGACCATCTCGTCGGCCATCTGCTCGTCGGTCTTGACCGAAACGACAACCGGCACGTCCTGAATTTTCACCGGCGCTCGCGTCGCTGTCACGACGATCTGGTTCAGCCGGTCGAGCCAGTAATAGCCGTCATTGTCCTGCGCCTGTGCAGGAGCCGCCAGCATGGCAAGGGCCAACGCCAGCGACGCGCAGGCCGGGCGCGCGTGACGCCATGCCGCCTGATCGACAGGCCTTTGCCAGTGCGAGCAGCCCTTTGATACCAAATTTCCTACACGTCCGACTGCCCCCATTTTTACTTCCCTCACTTGCAGTTGCGACGCATTCGCATTAGCAAGTCTTCGCAGATAGAGAGTCGGACGGTCAAGCGGGAATTTTGGAAGGCAGGCGAATGACAGAAGAATGCGGCAGGAAGCTAATCGCCCCCTTAGCCTCTCATCCAATGCCCGCGCGTTCTTCGACCACGTCGCAATGTCGAGAATGCCACAGCAAGGGCATGCGCTCGACCATCACAGCTCTTGGTAATGGGCATTTTCACGCAGACGACCTGCGCGCGCATGGGGGTATGATGCGCGAAGGCAGACGCCAAGCACTCTTCCTCTCCCTGCTTTGCGGTCGGACGCGACTCATCATGTCGTCAGCTGTCTTGTTGCTGACCGCATGCGCGACACCTCAACCTTCGGCAGTGCCTATTGCAGCCATTCAGGGCGGCCGCATTGAGTTTCGCGGGCTGAACGTCCACGAGAGCGGAAAGGGCCTAGTCGTATCCGGCTTTGGCCGCGTGCGGGGCGTTCGATCGTACGCCTTTGGCAACGTCCTTCATATAACGGCATTTTGCGCAGACGGTGCCGCGCCCTATGAAACAGATGTTCGATACCGGATAGCCACCCTCCGCAATGCTGGATCCACCAGTTTCCGGGCAGTTCTTCCCGGCCTCGCTGCACGCGAAGTCTCGCGCGTAGAGGTCGAATACCGCACCATGGGACAGAAACAACCCTAAGAGCGGGGCGGGAACGTCCCTGAGATTTTTGCTACGAATCAACGACTTGAGCGCCGTTCATCTGCCCTCGAACTGAGGCGCGGTTTGCCGACATTGTCTATTGCGAGGCGTTTGCGATTGACGCATCATCCCGCCATGGACGCCACGATCAGCCTTAGATCACCCTGCGTAGCCGTCTGTCGGATCGGCTTGCGCTCGGGTTACTGTCTGGGATGCGGGCGAACGCGGGAGGAGATTACCGCCTGGCCCACCATGTCAGAGCAGGAACGGGACCACATTCTACCGCAGCTTGCCAAACGACTTCAGCGCATGAAGCCGACCTTTGGCAATACCATCCGGCGGCTCCTGTTCGACTGACGCAAAATCCTTATTGCGTCTCACTCGCAATAATGCAACTGTCGTCTCCGAAGTGTGGAGATTCGGATGATCGTCTGCAGTTGCAATTTCATTCGCGAACAACAAATCCGCGAGGCCGCCCGGGGAGGCGTAATGGATGTCGTCGACGTCTATGAAGCCCTTGGATGCACCCCGAATTGCTATCAGTGCCTGCCATTTGCAGAGCGGATCATCGAAGATGAGGTCTGCGCAGCGGCGTAGACACCTGTTAATTCTCAAGACCCGATGACATCCAGTTGCCGGATGGCTATAGTGTCTCGTGCACGCAAGCAGGAGACAAGAAATGAAGGGCGACACCAGGGTTATCGGCCTGCTTAACGAGGCGCTCAAGAACGAGCTGACCGCCATCAACCAGTATTTCCTGCATTATCGGATGCTCAAGCACTGGGGCATCGAACGGCTTGCCAGGTTCGAATATGGCGAATCGATTGACGAAATGAAGCATGCCGATCGCATCGCTGATCGCATTCTTTTCCTCGACGGCCTTCCCAACTTTCAGGATCTGGGTCGCTTGCGCCTTGGTGAAACAGTCGAGGAAATTCTCAAAGCAGATCTCGACCTTGAAATTGACGCAATTCCACAACTCAAGAGTGCGATCGCCCATTGCGAGCAGGTTAGCGACTATGTGACGCGCGACCTCTTCAAGGAAATCCTCGAAAGCGAGGAGGAGCATGTTGATACGATCGAGCGTCAGTTCGATATGATTGCCCGCATGGGAATCGAAAACTACATTCAGCTTCAGTCGAAACCTTCCGAGGAGTCGTGACGCCCCCTAGTCCTGGAAAATGGGCTGGAGCGTCTCTGGTGGCATCTGGCCAATAACAGGCAAGCGGCCGGTCCAGAAATCTAGCCTCAGGGCCAGAAATGTGTGCAAACCAGTTTCGCCGCTGCCATCCTCAAACGCAGGCCGACCCGATGCCAGCAATCGAATTGGGCTATTAACTGATAGGTTGCGCCGACGCCCAATCGAGTTGCTGCCTTGCCTTCAGTTACGTTCGCGACCTCACATTCTACTTCGATAACGACAAGCAACCGTGGTGTGATCTGACGGACGATAACGCCCCCGCACCGTCGATAACGTTGCCAGCGAGCGTTACTTGGCGCCGGCCTTCGATTTTTCGGCAGCGCTGCTGCAGGGGCAGCCTGCGTACCTTCAAGGCAGGTGCATCCATAGATTTTTGATCAAGTAGATGCGGGCGATTGACCTGCCCCCCGCTGGTCCCGCGGTCATAACGAGAGTCTGCCGGTTTGTGATCCGACACTGATCCGACACCATTCTCTGGACCACCGGCATGATCGGCCCCCACCGAGTGGTCCGGTTTGATTGTTAGTGCAAGAATTCATTGACCCTGTCCCTGATTTGCCACCGGTCAGAACGAGAGATCCGGCACTTCTGAGGGTCCCCCGGTTTCGTGTCCGGGTATTATGCGAGCCTCCGGCCTTCATCTGCCGGGGTTAACCCCGGCAGATGAAGCAAATTCGGCTGGCGTAAGCCAGCCCAGGGAGGTGTGAGGACGGCACTCGTTATACAACGCGGCGACGCAACGCCCACGGAACCGAAGTTCGGGAAGTTCTCTATCCATGGCATCCCTGGACCGGGCGTCAGGTCCACATTCATGAAGCCGTTGAGCGCGCGGGGGCGGAAGTTTTCCGCTGCAGCAAGGCGGGAGCAGTGGCAGATAGGTGGCTGGAGATTCCGGCGTGGATGTTCGACCACGCGGTTTGCGCCATCGTGGGCGTCGGTGCCGCGCCTCGTGTTGATATAGGTGCATTGAGCGCGCTGGCCAGGCTATTGCGGGCAGCGAAGCCGGTTTCGGCTTTATCACTTTCAAGCGCAGCATCGGGCCCTCACGACTCGTATTCGGGAGGCCTCAATGCCGAGCAAGTCCATGACGTTGCAGCTCGATCTGTTCCCCAGCCCGCGCGATCCGGGGATCGCGCATGCACCGCGATGGCAGACGCTGCCCTCGCAGACCCGTCAGACGCTGACACCGCTAATCGTGCGCCTTCTGCTCGACCACATCGACGGCGATCCCGTCGCCGAGCCGCGGGAGGCGCGCGATGATCTTTGAGAAAATCGGGCCGCAGCATCTTGAACGCAAGGCGATCCTGTATGTGCGGCAGTCCTCGGCCCATCAGGTCCTTCACAACCGCGAGAGCAGCGCCCTGCAATATGCCATGCGCGACCGTCTCATCGCGCTGGGCTGGTCGCGCATCGAGACGGTCGACGATGATCTCGGCCGATCGGCAGCAGGCGGCGTGGCGCGCGCTGGTTTCGACCGGATGGTCGCTGAGGTCTGCCTTGGCAAGGTCGGTGCGGTGGCGGCACGGGAAGTCTCGCGCTTCGCCCGCAACAGTCGTGACTGGCAGCAGCTTATCGAGATGTGCCGGGTCGTCGATACGGTGCTGATCGATCAGGAGACCGTTTACGCCCCGCGCCAAGGCAATGACCGGTTGCTGCTCGGCCTGAAGGGTAGCCTCAACGAGTATGAGCTGGATCTTCTGCGCCAGCGTTCGCTCTCTGCCCGCTACGAGAAGGCCCGGCGCGGTGAGCTCATCGTTGCGGCTCCGGTCGGGTTCGCGAAGGTCGGCGACCGGATCGAGAAGGATCCCGATCGCCGGGTTCAGGAAGCCATTGCCCTCGTATTTGACAAGGTGGCCGAACTCGGCAGTGCACGGCAGGCGCTACTCTGGTTCATCGAGCATGGACTGGATCTGCCCGCAAAGCGCAATAACGGCGATGTCGTATGGCGCCGGCCGAGCTATGCAACCATTCACCGGATGATCGAGAACCCGATTTACGGCGGCGCCTATGCTTATGGCAAAAGCCGCGCTGCGACCGGATATGATGGCACCGCCATGCGGTCGAGGAGTCTTCGCAAGTCACGGGACGAGTGGTTGGCACTTATTCCCGGCTCGCATGAAGGCTATGTCAGCTGGGAGCGATCGGAGGATATCCGCAAGATGGTGAGCGAGAACGCACCCACCAGTCAGCATCACGGAGCGCCCAAGCATGGCGATGCCCTGCTGGCTGGGCTCATCCGCTGCCGGCGGTGCGGACGCAAGTTGACCGTGCGCTACACGGGCGCCAAGCATGATATCCCGCGATATTCCTGCTGGCGGGGCCTGCTCGACAACGGTGAGCCGCGCTGTATCGCGTTCGGCGGATTGCGCGTTGACGATGCTATCGAGCAGGCGCTCATCCCGGTTATTGAACCTGGGGCGATCACCGCAGCAGTTGAGGCCGAAGCGCAGGCGGCCAGTCGTCGCGATCAGGTCCGCGACGCGCTGACGCGCGACCTCGAGGCCGCCCGTTACGAAGCCGATCGAGCCTTTCGTCAATATGATGCCGCCGATCCGCAGAACCGGTTGGTCGCAGCGGAACTGGAGGCGCGATGGAACCGGGCGCTCACGCGTGTCGGTGAGGTGGAAGCCAGGATCACCGCGCACGACAGCTCTACTCCGCGTCCAGAATCGACCTCGCTGAAGGATATCGATGGCCTTGCCGCCGGTCTCAAAGCCGTCTGGGATGACCCGCAGACCGATGCGCGCCTGAAGAAGCGCATCGTGCGCACCCTTATCCAGGAGGTGATCGCCGACATCGACGACGAAGCTTCCGAGGTCGCGCTGCTGATCCATTGGGCCGGTGGCGTCCACACCGAGTTGCGGCTGCCGAGGCGCCGCAAAGGGCAGCGCAACAGTACTTCCACCGACATCATTGCCGCCGTGCGGCAACTCGTACTCATTGCCGGTGACGATCTGATTGCAGGCATTCTCAACCGGAATGGGCTTCGGACAGGGCACGGCAACCGCTGGACCCGCGAACGGGTTACCGCGCTGAGATCGCACCACAGGATCCCGGTGTTCCGAGCGGCAACTGACGGCAATGCGCCATGGCTGAACCTGAGCCAGGCAGCCCGCATTATCGGTGTGGCCCCAAGGACCCTCCGGATCGCTGCCGAAGCCGGTGAGATCGAAGGCATCCGCCCTCTGGCAGAAGGCCCATGGATCTTTAGCCGGGGCGAACTGAGCGGATCAGCCGCCCATCAGATCGTAGATCGTGCGCGGCAAAATCCAAAATACCCCACAGGATCGCATCCCGATCAGCAAATCCTATTTACTTCAATGACATAGAGAGATGGGTGTTATGAAGCAGGATTGTAGTCCCGTCGCCACGCGTCGATCCTGCGTGATGCACTCCTACATAACAGCATAGGGCGTCCTGACCGGCGGTCCGTAGGACGGACACTCAAACCGACGCGGCTCCAAGATTCGTGAGTGGATAGAACCGCTACTGTGGAACGCATATTGCACTGTGCAGTCTGAGCGGTCCGGTGGCGTGCGTATGCAGCGCCAGTGCGACGATCAGGCCCTTGTCGAGCTGGAACAGCCTGAACTGCCACGGCTTCTCTCGTTCGTGCAGGGACTCGGCAAAGGCAACGCCAATGTCGTCCAGCCGGGAAAGGTCGAAGGCGGTGCCGCAAAGACCATCACCAAGGCTTGTTTCTCGGGCTTTGACAATGCTCTCTTTGAGCGCCCAGAGCCGCATGAACGCCTCGCCCCGCATTGCCGGCGACAGGGCTCGCAGCGCGCCTACTTCCGCATCCGGGAAGAACTGCTCGGCGACTT
The DNA here is from genome assembly GCF_001556015.1 of Novosphingobium sp. CCH12-A3. NCBI lineage: Bacteria > Pseudomonadati > Pseudomonadota > Alphaproteobacteria > Sphingomonadales > Sphingomonadaceae > Novosphingobium > Novosphingobium sp. CCH12-A3. The sequence continues at coordinate 23,801 of NZ_LSIA01000214.1, forward strand.
CCAGCGCGTCACGGCCCAACGCGCTCCGTTCGATGTCGATGCCGATTTCGGGACCGGCGCCGGTGACGGCACAGACGCTGACCCCGTCGGCATGGGAAAGACTGAACCACAGCGGCGATGACAGGACCGGCGCAATGATCGAGGGTTTGCCGCGACTACCCAGCCCAAACCGCCAGTCTTGGGGCCGGACCGGCGCATAGCGCGATAGGACATGGCGGCATAGTGCCCGCCCCACCAAGAAATTCCGTCGGCGGCGGTCATCGCGCAGGCAGGCCATGCGCTCGTGCTCGTCGGGAGACAGCAGTGCGAGCAGGGCCACGATTCGTTCGTCCCCCATGCCCGCGCCGTGATAGTGGCGCCACACATCGACATCGAGCGGACCAGGCGCGGGATGTGATCCTTGGCTGATCGTCGGGAGGTCCGTCAGGGCGGGCAACGTGTTCCTCATGACAGGATCATGGTGCCGTGGAAGCCGTCAGGTGGCCGACCTGCGCGGTCGGCGCAATTGGCGCCCGCTGGTGCGCCAGCGCGCCCGGCGTGACAGCCTCGCCCGGCCATCCGTACCAGGTGGACGATGAGGAACTGGAATCACCGGCAAGCACAAGCGTCCCCTCAAGCAGCGTGGACCGCTCGCCCACCGTGCTCATCATCATCACCCGCGAAGCCGTGCGCAGGCAGGCGCGCGGTCCGATCTCGATCGGCCCCATCATCCATTCCCCGCGCGTATTGAGGTGCGCGATCAGCACGGCCTGGTCGATGCGCGCGTCATCGCCAATGTTGAGGAAGTCCGGTTCTTCCATCATCGGGTCGGCGCCATTGGGGTAAAGGCAGACATTCGCCCCGATCCGCGCACCCTCAGCCCGGAAATACCACACGAGGAACGCCGAGCCTTCAAGGAACGCCAGCACGTCACGGTTACCGAACCAGCCGCTGGTAAGCGATGATATTACGCTGTGGATCTTCCAGCGCTGGCAGTACGAAGATTGCGTCCAGAAGTGCTCCCCGTCGGCCCGGTGGCCGATGATCAGCCACTTGGTCGCCACCAGGATCCCCAGCGCGCCGAAGGCGCTGGCAAGCTGTAGCGGCAGGTAGAAGCCCGCCAGCAAGAGCAGGATGTCGGCCGTGTGGCGCAGACCGGGCCCCTCGGCGATCAGCACCGCTCTGGTCAGGAGCAGCGCACCGATCATCGGGGCGGTGCGATAAAGCGCGCCCAGCGCGGCCCACGCAAAGTTGAAGGCAATGTGCGCGCCCAGCGGCCACACAGTATAGTTCGCCTCGTTCATGTACATGGCACGGCCATAGGGGCGCAGTGTCTCCGCCTGCACCCGGCGCGGCGTGGCGGCTTCGAGTTCGATGGGCGCGTCGCGGCCGTCCTGACCGATCCACGTTGAGCCAGCTGGGGCAACGAAGCCTTCGGGCGCGAAAGTGCCCGAGCCGAACACTGCGTTTCTCATAACGACCACACCTGGCGCCAGTACGCAGCGATCGGCGACGTTCGCGCCCGGCTCGATGCGGATCGGGCGCGTGCCGTCCACGCTGGTCATCAGATAGGTTGAGCGAGAACCGAACGTCACGTCATCACCGCATTCGAACAGGTCGTATTCGGTGATGACGTTGCCCGACCCGGGCCAGTAGATGCGCTTGCCGACCTTGGCGCCGAGCAGGCGGTAGATCACGCTGATCGCGGCGAAGTTCGAGCCGAGAAGCTGCGCGACGCCGCCGAACCGCCCATCGGGGAGCAGTTGCCACATCAGCCAGCGCTCGAACATCGGCCACGGGCGATGAACGTCGGTTTCGACACGGAAGCGCCCGATCACGATCCACTTCACCGCGATCACGCCGGCCAGATAGAGGAACGGAGTGACGAGTGTGGAAGTGACCAGTAGCGCCGCCGCGACGATCAAGCGTTGCGGATTGAACATGCGCACGAGCAAGTCGACCGGACCCGTGAGGTGCCCCGCGGTCACCATGATCCCGGTAAGGAAGTGGTGCATCACCAGTACCACCGGCACCCATGCAGCCAGCATCACGGCGCCCTTGATTGCTGTCCCCACCCCCTTGAGCCAAAGTGGCGGAGCGTAGAGCAGCGCGCGCGAAAGGCCGCGCGTGCCTTGATTGCGCGCCTTGGGATTGTCCGATGTGCCCAGTGGTGCGATCTCGGTATCGGCGGGTACCTCGCTGCCGGGCACGATCGTGGCGCGCGTCCCGACCGACACGTTCGCGCCAAGTGTGATCGGCTTCATGTCCATGGCACCGCCTTCGAGCACGAACGGGCGCACGATCGCGGATTCGTCGATGCAGGTATCGTCGCCGATGGCCAGCAGATCGAACTCGCCAAGATCTGCGCTGGGGGCAATGCGCGTGCGCCGCCCCACGCGGGCGCCCATCAAGCGACAGTAGAGCGCGGTGAGCGGGTAGGACATGGAGAACACGCCAAGGCCCATGGTGACCGCGATCTGGCGCACCAGCCACCATCGCAGGTAGCGATGGCCCCACAACGGCGCGGCGCCCGTGCGATAGCGCCCGACGAGCATCCACTTGATCGTGATCGCGACAAGCGGTCCCACAGTATTACGCAAGGCAACCGCCGTGACGAGCGCAGCGAACATGACCCAGGCGCCGCGCAGGCCCAGATCGGCGCGCATATACCACCACAGAAAGATCCAGCACGCGAACTGGCTGACGCGGACCACCGTTGGCAACACGGCGAGCGGCAGGAGTTGGATGACGAGCGTCGGCAACGCTGCCTGCGATTTTGCGGCTGGCCCCTCGTGTTCGACGCCCGCTGCCTCACTCGCGGCTTCGGTATCCGCGGCGAGCGTGGCCAACGCGGCGTGCACGGCTTTGGCCAGCTCGCGGATGGTGCGGTTGCGGAAGATCGAGGTTGGTGCCAGGGCAATGCCATAGTGCTTGCGCACATTGGCGATAATCCGCACCGCCGTGAGCGAATCCCCGCCAAGGTCGTCGAAGAAATCGCTGTCGAGAAAGACCTCGCGGTCCTGGCCAAGGCATTTGCGCCACTCGTCGAGAATGAAGGCCTCGACCTCGTCGGATGGCGCATCCGCGCCCTGCCAGGGGCTGTCCAGCAACGCCTGGATCTGCGCCATGTCGACATCGCCCGAGACCGGGTGCCGGGGCAAGGCGTCCAGCAGGACCATGGACCGCGGGACGAGGTAATCGTGCATGGCGTGATGAAGACAGGCCTTCAGGGCCGTTTCGTCGATGTTCGCGTCCGCTATCGCTGCGCGGATCGTGCCGCAGGCGCTGGAAATATGGATGGCCACGTCCGTCACGTCGGGACAGGCCGCACGGATGGCCGCCTGGATCTGCGCGGAAGATATCTCCACGCCGCCCGCCGCGATCGGCGTGGTGATGGGGGTTCCCTTGGGTGGGCATTGTGCCGTCAGGAGTCGGGATCGCGCCGGCGCCTTCTCATCGACTTCAAGGATGCCAAGGCGGGAAGCGAGGCGCACGCGCAGCAGCTTGCCTGCGGCATTCTTCGGCAGGTCGTCCATGTAGACGGCCAGAACCGGCCACTTCGCCGGCGAGAGGTGCCTCGACAGATGCGGGGCGAGCGCTTCGAGATCGACGCGCCGGCCCGATCGTGGAACGATCACGCATCCCACTGTTTCACCCAACAGGTGGTGCGGAACCGCAAAGGCCAGCGCAGCGAGGACATCGGGATGGCCGACCAGAACGTCCTCGATTTCCGCCGGTGCAATCGTTTCACCGCCGCGCTTGATCACGTCCTTGCCGCGACCGACGATATAGAGGAATCCGTCCTCGTCCAGACGACCGATATCGCCGGTGTCGAACCAGCCTGGCGGAATCGCAGGTTCGCCCGAAGCCGGTGTATCCTGGATGATGCGTGCAAGCGGTGCGCCGCGCAGCATGATGCGCCCGGCAACGCCCGGCTGAGCAGCCGCGCCCACATCGTCGAGTATGCTGACTTCCGGTCCGAGGATGCGCCCGCTGGCGCCCCTGCGCTCGAGCCGGTAGTCGAGCGGGGGACAGGCGATTGGCATACATTCGGTCATGCCATAGCCGGGCAGGATCGTGGCTTCAAACCGCGCGCGCAGTTTCTCGGCCGTTGATGGCAGCAGGTCGCCTGCGGCGTTGCAGATGAACCGCAACTTGTGCGCCGAATCCGGGCGCCCCTCGCCTTCCAGCAGGATGCTGTCATGCATTGTCGGCGATGCGTAGTACCAATTGAAGCCCGCCCCGCTGTCCAGTCTGTCCCAGAACATCGCCGCGTCGAAGCCGTCGGAATTGATCATCCCGCTGCCCGCCAGCAGGGGGGCGTAGAGATTGCGGATGATGCCGCCGACGTGGAATAGCGGCATCATGTTATAGCCGCGGTCCTCTGGCCCCAGTTCCAGCGCGGCCGCGATACAGGCCGCGCCCACGCACAGGTCGCGCAGGCGGACAGGCACAAGCTTCTTGCGCCCTGACGTTCCCGACGTGAACAGTTCCAGCGCGATGTCGTCCGGGCCGTTGAACCGTCTGCCATTGCCGATGCCGCAAAGCGCATCGCCGCCAAGTTGGAACAAGCCGGTCTCTTCCGGATGCCGGGCAAGGTCGATGATGGCGGCGCCGCACGCGCGCGCCGCACGCCTTATGTGGTCGAAATCCTCACCCACCGGCACGATCACCGCTTTTGCGCCGGTTTCGGAAAGGTCGGCAGCGATTTCACCCTCGGGGTTCCATGGGTTCATCGGCACCACAGTGCAGCGCATACCGATCGCCAGAAGGCATACCGCCAGTTCCGGCCCCTCCGGAATCGCAATCGCGCAGCGGTCGCCCGGGCGCAGCGTCAGATTCCGGAATGGCGCCCCGTCGTCCAGGAAATCGTAGAGCCGAGCGAACGACAGCGAATGCAGGCCACGCCCAGTCGTCCCCGCCAGCGCGCGCAGGGAACCGCAATTGGGCAGGATGTCCAGCAGCGTGGAGAACTCCAGTTCGCGCTCGATCCGCTGGCCAAGTGCCTCGCCGCGCTTCCAGGCCTCGGTCCACCCCCGGAGCCTGTCTGCCAACGGCGGTTCGGCATAGGTCGGGTGCGTGATTTTGGTCTGATACACGCTATCTGTCCTTCAATTCGCTGGGCGCCGAGGCGCTAGTTGATCCGGAATTGTGTGGGCGATCGTCAGAAGGTCTTGCGGATACTGAACCGGATGGTCCGGCCCAGTGGGTCAAGCAGCGCCGACTGGTAGACGTAGGGCGTCGCGCCCAGCGCGTTGGCGACGCGGGGCCGGGCGTTGAAGATGTTCTCGACCGTCGCGGTCAGCTTTACCCCCTCCAGCCACGCGTGCGTGCGCGCCAGCGCCTGCTGCTGGCCGAGATTGGCGAACAGCCGCAGGTTGACCCTCGTGAGGGCGGAGAACGAGAGGCCCGTCCCACTAACGCCCGACACACCCCTTACCGTGGTCGCGCCGCGCCAGTCGGCCGATAGCCGCAGGCCGATCCCGTTGCTGGCAAAGCCCGCCTGCGCCTCGATTTCGTGGCGCGGATCACCCCCGGTCATCGCCATGGTATCGCCGTTGAGGAGATCGAGCACCGGCAGGCCATCGCGCAGCAGCACGTCGTGTCGCAGGTGCCAGGTATGGTAGAACGCGAACGACAGGCGGTTCGCGTTCTTCCGCAGTCCCGGCACGCCGCCGCCCGACTGGCCGGCGACGCCGAGGACTTTCAGCCAGTTGACGCCCCAGCGCAGTTCCTCGCGGGTGTCGCTCCTGACATTCACCGGGCGGACATCGAAACGGATCAGGTTGCCGCCCGCGTCGCGCACGAAGCGGTCGGGGAACGCGGCTTCGAGCGCCGGCGTGACCGCGAGCGAGGCGATGGCGTTCCGCATCCGGGCGTGGACGTAGTTGGCCGTGAGCGACAACCCCTTGCCCCAGCCCGGCTTCCAAGTGGCGCCGAACTTGAGCACGCGGCGGTTATCGCCGACGAGCGACGCATTGCCGCCCTCAATGCGCGACGCCTCGACTGTTTCGCCCTGCACGAAATCAAAGGTGCGGGCATCGGGAGTCGTCAGGGTGGGCGCGCCGATCTGCACCAGTGAGGGCGCGCCGTCCTCATCGACCATCGAGGCGATAATCCTGAGCGGCGGGACCGGCGACCAGACCAAGCCATAACCGAAGGTCGTCTGCGCGCCGAAATCCGAAAGCCGGTGGACGGCCAGGTTGCCGTTCAGCGACAAATTTCCCAGCGCCGCAAGCACATGGTTGCGGCGGCTGGCGATCGGGATGTCGATGCTGAGATGCCCGCTCACGTCGCTGCGCGAGGCCGCGCTGCCCCGCGACACCCCGGAGCGAACCGATTGCCCGCTTACCGCCGACCATTTCGCACCCACGCGCAGGCTGGCCAGCATCTTGCCAGCGGGAAGATGTAGCGGCGAGCCGTTCAGCAGCGCATCGAACCCACCCGCATTGCTTGTGAGGTGGGTGGTATCCGCTTGCTTCGCTATCAGGAGATTGCCGCCGAACGCACCGAAAGGGTTCACCGTCGGATCGTGGGCCTGCAGCGCGGCGTCGATGGCCGTCTGGTCGATCCCGCCTTCGGTCCGGGTCCGTTGCTCGACGTGATCGTAGGCTCCCGAGAACGACCACTGCCATGAACCGGAATGGCTGTTCAGCAGCAGGCCAAGATGCCCGTCCAGGTCTTTGGTGTACCGGATGAGCGGCGCGGTGCTGTCGGCATAGCGATAGACGGCGACATCGGTCACGAACGGCGAGAAGGGGGAACCGGCGGGCAGGGCCAGCTTCACTTTCGGCAGGCCTAGCAGCGACACGTCGTTGCTCACCTCCAGCCGGCCATTGATCGTGGCGGCGACACCACCGAAGACGTTGCGGCTGTAGGACGCATTGATCGAGCCGCGTTCGTCAGACGGCAGCAGCGTACGAAACGGCGTCGTGTCGGTCACGTTCGCCCTGTTGGCGCCAGCAACAAGGTCGCCCAGCACAAGCGGGCGACTAGCGGCGAAGGCGGGTGCCCCGGCGATGGTCACAGTCTGCCCGGCCAGCGCACTAAGTGCGGGATCAATCTCGCCCGACGGGGTAAGTGCGGTGATGTTGCCTACCATGTCATAAGGGCGGCGCGGCGCGAATGCACCCAGATGCCGTTCGTTTTCCAGCAGATCGTCAGCGTGCTGATACTGCAGGGCAATGTTCACCCGGCGGTCATGGTCGATTTCAAGATAAGTCAGGCTCGGATCGACGGCGTTTCTTCCTCCATCGGTGGAAAAGCGGTCACCCACCTCACCGATCAGCGCGTGGAAGCGCCTGCGCAGCACGATGTTGACCACGCGCTGATCGGCCGGATAGCCGTACTTGAGCGCGACTTCCTCGGGCAGGATTTCGGCGCGGGAAATGGCCTCGGCGGGAATGTCCCGCACTTCGGCATATCCCGAGGTGCGGCGTCCGTTGAGCAGAATGACGGTCGGCTCTCCGCCCCTGCCCTGCGAACTGCGGATCTGCGGCGCAAGCTCCTGCAGCAATTCCGGCACCGAATTGATGCCCAGCGCGCGAATGGTCGCACGGGAGAACTGCACGTCGGGCAGGACGTCACCGACCGCGGCTCCGCGCGGGGCCTGATGGCCGGTCACGACAATATCGGATTCCTCACCTTCGCTGGTGTCATCATCTTGCGGCGATGGCGCATCGCTCCGTGCCGCCGGAAGGTCAGGCGGCGCACTGCCGTGCTCGTCCTGTTGGGCCAGCAGGGGCTGAGGCACCGCTCCTGCGAGGAGCGGGACTGCAATCAACCAATGTTTCATTTCAATTCCGAACGGGCGCGTCACTGTCGGCGGACCTCTTTGCGACACCAGGTGTCATTGAACGCCCCTTTGACCAGCATTGACTGCTCACTGCTGGCGACAACCGAACCCAACAAAAACTCGACGATTTGAGCCATTCGACGCCCGATCAGGCATTCTGACTGCTTGTTGGTTAGCACCGTAGCCGATCTTGCTGATGACACGCTGACGGCTCGAAACTTCGACATCGGCCGACGTTACCGACGATTGGCACGTCATGTCCGAAAATGAGGTGCAATGGCGGGGTTGGTCACCGAGCGCCATCCGGATGGCGGTCGAGAGTGCAATCGGTAACCGCTAACCTGATTGATGTGGCAAGGGCGTCGATGCCCTCGACTTACGTGAACCAGTGCGCAAGTTGCCACTCATCGCTCTGCTCAAGCAGAACGAGGTAGATGATGCGTGTGCTGCTGTCCTCGTTGCAGAACATTCCGACGAAATCGGCGCGGTACTTCCTGCGCGCTCGTCTTATCCCCGAATGCGACCATTCAGCCAAGTCAGCACATCATGATCGACCGCGCACGCAGGAGCCCTTCCCAACGGCCCAGACCTTACTTGCATGACGAACCGGCAAGGCTCAGGATCATTCGCGTCCCGCCGCCTGGCCGTTCCTCCGTGTGTACGCTGCCGTCATGCAACTGAGCGATACGCCGCACCAAGGCCAAGCCCACCCCGGTGCCGGTGCCCGACTGACGATCCATCCGCCAGAACCGTTCGAACACATGGTCTCGATGTTCCGGGGGAATGCCTGGCCCGCAATCGTCAACGACCACCAACGGCCCCGGCTCGATCGCAACGGAAACCAGGGTCCTGGATGGGGCATATTTGATGGCGTTGCCAATCAGATTGCGGATCGCGATTTTGAGCAGCGAATTGTTGCCGGATACGATCAGGGACTCAATCGTGCTGTTCAGCTCAAGCATCTGCCGTTTGGCAAGCGCTTCGGGGACCGCCTCTTCCACTACCTTCCGCGTGACCGCCACTATGTCGAGCTTGCCAACCTCGCTCGCCATCACGTCTTCAGCTTGTGCAAAGCGCAGCAGTTCATCGACCAGATGACTGAGCTCCTTCAGGTCGGTTTTGACCCGGTCGCGCGCCGCTCCTGGCGGCAACTGGGATATTTCGAGCAGCAGAACTGCCAGCGGCGTCCTCAACTCATGTGCGACGTCCGACGTGAATTGCTTCTGCAATTGGAGCGAGTGATCGAGTTTCGCCAATATTGTGTTGATCGTAGCAGCCACGCTGGCGAATTCCTTGGCCATCCCACTTTCAGGCACGGGAACAAGTGCCTGCCCGCGAGCCACGGCCGTACCGATGTGATCCGCGCTGTCGGACAGTCGGCGCAGTGGGCGTAGAGCAGCGCTAGTAGTCAGGAAGATCGCCAAGGTCAGGGCCGGAATGATGAACAGCGCGGGGATCAGGATTTGTTTGACAAGATCATCGAAAATCACGCCGATGAAGGCAAAGGCCGGATCACCGATCATATAGGTCTGCACCCAATAGTGCCGATCAGCGAAGGCGACACGCCGAGTCAACAAGGCGATAGCGGATGCGCTACGACCGTGGTCTGGGTGCGCGCGAACCAGCGAGAAACCTTCGACCAGTGTCGTGCTTCCCGTAATGGAATCGCGTACGTCGTCTGGGTCGTCGGCGCTCGCCATTGGCGATTGGACGGCAGGGAACCAGCGGGTGTTCGCCGACGCCAGAACATGGCGTTTTGCAAGCGTGCGATGATCGAAAACCCGAAACCCGTAGGCCTTGGGATAATCGCGATACGGACGGAGAAGCGCTGGATTGTTGCCACTGTCCAAGGTCGCGGCGATGGCAACTGCGTTTGCGTTCAGCGTGGCTTCGCGAAGGTGCCGATCATTGACCATCTCCTGAATAGAAAATGCCAACGCGAGCAACAGAAGCACTGCCACGGACGTAGCAGCCATGCGGCGTGCCAGAATGCGCGACAACGAATCGTTTGCGGATTCTAGCACGCTGCACGCTCGGTGAGCACATACCCGATGCCTCGCATCGCTACGATTTCGATGGTTGCCGCCAATGAATCCAATCTGCGCCGCAGGCGCGAAATCGTCGCCTCGATCGCATTGTCGGTTACTTCATCATCAAAGGCGTAGATGGCCTGTTCGAGCTTCTCCCGGCGCAATACGCGTCCCTGACATTTCATGAGCGCTGATAGCGCGCTCAGCTCGCGCGGCGAAATGGAAACCAGGCGGCCTCCGACCGTCAGCGTGAGCGACACCTGGTCCAAGCAGACATTGCCGAATGTCAGCTGCTCGGATTGGATCTGTCGCGCGCGACGGCTCAACGCTCGAACGCGAGCGATGAGTTCATCTCCGTCCACGGGTTTGACAATATAGTCATCAGCACCGGCGTCGAGGGCCTGGACACGACTGAAGACATCGCCTCGAGCGGTCGCGACAAGTACAAGCGCATTGTGCTTGTTTTGTCGTAAGTTGTCGAGAACCTCCCGACCGTCCCCATCGGGCAGTGACAGATCAAGTATCACCACATCGTACTCTACGGTCTTGATCGAGGTGTGCGCCATATCCAGGTTTTCCGCAACATCTACGACATGCCCGCTGTCCGTCAGAATCTTGGCCATGAGCGCCGCCAGGCGTTCGCTATCCTCGATAATCAATAATCGCATAGCTCACGATGACCATTTTTCGGGCAAACCGCACGCACTCGATGGCGCCCTATAGCGCCCAATGCCGGATCAAGCCACAATGTGCAGCCACCGCCCTGCAATTAACGACGCTGATCCGGCGTCAATATCCGTGTCGCGTGTTGATGCCCCTTGGTTGGTAGGGTGATTTTCTGACTTTTCTCGGCGCAGCGCTTCATCGGTCGCGTGCCAGGCCTCTGAATGTGGCTATTGACGGCACAGGCCGGTATATAGTTCGAATGGCATGCTACTCCTTAGCGCATGCCGTCATGGCTCGGATCAGGATCATACGATGCAGGGCGAAGGGGGCATCCACCGCATCAGTTCAGTTGGCCCACCGCCATTGACTGCCAGAGGTCTGTCAGCGCGAGGCCTTTGGATCGCCTGATGCGATGTGTCCGATTTCCCCAGACAACTCGAGGGCGGCCTTCGCGCGCTCATATTCTGCGGTGCCCGGCTCAAGCTTTATAAGCCGCGGCGGCGCGTAGACCATTCTCCCGAGTTTAGCCGAGGGTTCCGCTTCGACTGCACTGGTCACAATCTTTTTCGACATCTACGAACTTTCAGACACTGGCATCGACCTTTGGATCTGAGCCTTGGCAAAGGTTGCAGGAGGTATTGCAACAGCCGCATCAGAACGGGCGAAGGCATCCTAGGTCAACGGTGACCGCACATCACATGCCACCGTCATACAAAAATTCTGAAATTCCAAGATTTTATTCCCGATCTGGTGGTCTGACTACTTGTTAAGGAGCACCATAGTCGAAGTTGCTGACGAGACGCTGACGGAATGAAACTTCAACATTAATCGACATAGTGGGTGATTGATGTCGGCGCTGGCATAAGGATATAGGCGATGACGTCGCGCGCCTGCGCCAAAGTGGCCGAAATTTCCGGCGTCACCAGCGCTTCGTCTCCCGGCCCCAGCCCGGCGAGGCAATCCAGCCTCCGGTGGTACCAATGCTCACAGTCGCCTCCCGTTAACGCCGTCTGCGCATTAACAGGCAGCCGGTTTTCGAGGGCGAGGCATCCCTCTGCCCTACCCCACGCCCGATCTCATCGGCATCACGGCAGTTGCTTTGATGGTGTGGACGGCGCTCTGTTTGGCGGTTGATTCGGAATAACCGCCTGCCAGTCTGCTGTCGTTGTCGAGGCGATCAGCGCAGGAGCACCGTCCATGGGTAAAGTAGCCATTGATCTTTCGTCTGTCACCACGGTTAGCCTCGACCTGGCCAAGCACGTGTTCTTCATCCACGCGGTTGATGATGAGGGCAAGGTGCTGGTGACCAGAGAGGTTCGCCGCCGCGACCTTCTTGCCTTCTTCGCAGCGCTACCAGCCTGCCGGGTCGGGGTGGAAGCGTGCAGCTCGGCACATCACTGGGGCCGCGAACTTACGGCGCTGGGACACGATGTCCGGCTGATGCGGCGGCAATCTGCAAGGCGGTGACGCGTCCCTCGATGCGATTCGTGAAGATCCGCTCGGTCGACAACCAGGCGGTGCTGATGCACCACAAGGTGCGCGAGACGCTGGTCCGCCAGCGCACTCAGATCCTCAACAGCCTGCGTGGTCACCTGGCCGAGATAGGGATCATCGCCGCACAGGGGCCAAGCCATGCCCACGCACTCGCGAACCTCTTGCGCGAACGCGATGCATCCATTCCGCCGGCAGTAGCTGCAGCGCTGTTGCCGCTGGTGAACCAACTCGACCGGCTCGATGCCGAAATCAAGCTGGCGGATACCACCATAGCCAAACTGGCCAAGGCCGATCCGGTTGCGAGCACGCTGACGTCGATCCCGGGGATTGGTCCGGTCACGGCATCGGCATTGGTCGCCAGCGTGGGCGATCCCTCCGACTTCTCAGGACCACGGCAGTTCGCCGCTTTCCTCGGGCTCGTCCCGCGCCAGAACTCATCGGGCGGCAAACCCCGACTCGGCCGTGTCTCCAAGATGGGCAATGGCTATCTGAGAAAGCTGCTGGTCGTGGGGGCACACGCCGTACTCTACCATCGCGCACGGCATGCCGATCCACTGCGGTGCTGGGCGGACAAACTGATGGCGGCCAAGCCGTTCAAACTGGTCGCCATAGCGGTCGCCAACAAGCTTGCCCGCATCGCCTATGCGGTCATGACAACCAATGCAGCCTATCGCAATGCCGCCGCCTAAACGACCACGGACCAGGTGATAGCAACGCTCAGAAATCTCGGGTGACCACGAGGTGATGCGACACAACCGGACATAATCTGCCAAGCCTGTGGTGCTGTCTGCGCCAATGAGCGCGATGCTTTGATCGGGGCCAGCAGATCAGCGGATAACCATCAGGGCCAGTGGGTAATCACCCACACGCAAAGGCCGGTGACATGACCGCACCCGATGACGTCAGATTACCAAATATCATCCTTGATCGCAGGGCGCCGTCCAGACATGACAGCGCCTCTCAAGGTGACCGACGGGAAACTGGCGCTGCACCAGTTCCAATACACCGGCCAAATCCCACCAGTTCGTCAGCTTCAGCGCAAAGCCACGCGGCCGTCCGGCCAAGCTGGCTTCGGCGTAGAGTTCCGAGAAAGCCGCCTCAATCGTTGCGATATTGCCGCCGTGACCATTCAGGAAATAAATGCGCTCAAGGCCGTGATGGGTAAGCGAACGCACCCAGTCACCGATCGCGCCCATGAAGGTTGATGGCCCGCGAACGCTCCAGAAAGGCTTCGATTTCAGGCCAGGACGACAATTGCAGCAGCATGGAAATTCTCGAACTTGGGGGTGTCAGGCGATAGATGCGGAACGAGCGTCCATCACCCTCTGGCGATAAGCTCGGCGTCCGACCAGGCGTCTTCGACCGCCTGCGCCATCAGAAAATGATCTGGCGATTTCACGCAGGCCGGATCGGTGGCAGCGGCATCGCCGGCGAGCGCAAAGGCCTGGCAGCGACATCCGCCCCAATCGATCTCGCGCCGGTCGCAGCTCCGGCAAAGGTCGGGCATCCAGTCGGTGCCGCGAAAGCGGTTGAATGCGTCCGAGCTTGTCCAGATGTCCGCAAGCGACCGGCTTTTGATCGACGGAAAATCGATGCCCGGAAGCGTTTCCGCGGCATGGCAGGGCAGCACCTTGCCCGAGGGCGTTATATTGAGGAACCGGCTGGCCCAGCCGCCCATGCAGGCCTTGGGGCGTGCGGCAAAATAGTCGGGCACGACATAGTCAATGATAAGCGAACCCTTGAGGCGGAGCCGCGCGGCTTCGACAGTTTCGGTCGCGCGATCGAGCTGCTCACGGCTGGGCAGCAGCGCCGCCCGGTTGCGCAAGCCCCAGCCATAATATTGTGTATGGGCGATTTCGACGCGTGCCGACCCCAGAGTTTCGGCCATCGCGATCATTGCCCCGACGCGATCGGCATTGTGGCGATGAATCACGAAATTGGTCGTGAGCGGCAGCCCGGCCGCTTTGATCCGCTGTGCGGCGGCGAGCTTCTTGGCATGACCACCGGCATATCCCCCGATCCGCTCGGCCGTCACAGGATCCGCGTCCTGAAAGCTGAGCTGGATATGATCGACCCCTGCATCCAGCAGCGCAGCCATCGCCTCGTCAGTCAGCAGCACGCCCGAGGTGATGATATTGGTGTAGAGTTGCAGCCGGGCGGCATGGGCAATCAGCACAGGTAGGTCGCGTCGCGCCATTGGCTCGCCGCCGGAAAAATGCACCTGGAGGATGCCGAGCGTCGCCGCCTCGTCGAGCACGCGCACCCAGTCCCCGGTCTCAAGCTCCGCGCTCGCGCGTTCGAGTTCCAACGGGTTGGAACAATAGGGGCATTTGAGCGGACAACGATGGGTCAGCTCGGCGAGGAGTGCCATGGGCGGCTGAGGCGTGACCATGCTCACTGTCTTATGACGCCCTTGTCGGCAAGGTCCTGCAGCACGGTCACGACATCGGCCGCTATGAGGTCGCGCGGCGCCGCGAACCGGGCCGCGAGCGTGTCGGCGATGGCACCAATGGCGCAAACGCCATCGATCAGCTTCAGGATTTCGACTGCGGTTTCATCGGGCTGAAACAGCCTTTCGGGCGCCAGCAAAACCCACGCACCGCGCACCTTGTCGAACCGGAATTTCACGCCGGCACCAAAGCACGGAACTGTATCTTCCGCGATCACGGGCCGGCGCCTTCGGGAATGAAGGCGCCGGGCGGGATCAGGCCGGGGGTGACATAGGCGAAGTACAAGGCATCGAGCTGCGACCACAGCACATCGCACTTGAAGCGAAGCGCCGCCAGCACCTGTTGCTGGCGTTCGACCGTATCGGCATTCGCTCTGACATAGGCTAGGGCGAATGCGCTGTCCTGCGGCGCCTGGGTGAGACGCGGCGTGAAATAGGCGAGCGTATCCGCGGTGATCCAGTCATAGTTGGCGAGCATGCCCGACACGCGCTCGGCGATGATGGTCGGCGAGAACATCTCGGTCAGCGAAGAGGCGACGGCCTCAAGCAGCGAGCTATCACGAACGAAATGGACATAGGCATCGACCGCGAAACGGGTCGCGGGCAGGATCGCGCTGACGCTTTCGACGAGTGCGGAATCAAGGCCGACGCCCTCGGCCAGCTTGAGCCAGCGGGCCACGCCGCCCGGAGCCGAGCCATCGCCGTCATGATCCATGAGCCGCCGGCGCCACTCGCGGCGCAGTTCGGCGGTGGGCAGCCGCGCGAGCAGCGTCGCGTCCTTCGCTGGTATCCGGCTCTGATAATAGAAGCGGTTGAGCGCCCATGCCTGCACTTGGCCGCGATTGAGCTTGCCGTCGTGGAGCAGGCGGTGGAACGGATGGAGATTATGATAGCGCGTCGCCCCGATCTGGCGGAGTTCCGCTTCCAGCTCATCGGGGGTGAGCAGCGGCGCGGTCACAGCGCGATTTCCATGCCGTCATGGGCGACTTCCCAACCGGCGGCTGCGGCTTCGGCACGTTCGGGCGAATCGTCGAGCAGGATTGGGTTCGAGTTGTTCATATGGATGAATATCTTGCGGCGGACATCGAGATCGCGAAAGGCCGCCATCACCCCCTCAGGCCCACTGACGCTCATATGTCCCATACGGTGACCGGTCTTGGGGCCAAGCCCGGCGCGGACCATCTCATCGTCTTGCCACAGCGTGCCGTCGAAGAAGACGAGATCGGCACCGCGCAAACGCTCGGCCAAAGCGGGTGTCATCGTCGCGCAGCCGGGAATGAAAAACAGGCTCCGCCGTCCGTCCGAAACCGCGGCGGCAACGGTCGTCTCGCCGATCTCGATCGGCGGCGCATCGCTACCATCCTCGAGATAGAGTGGCACCTTGCCGGGAACGGCGAACAGCTCAAGCGTCAGACCGGTGTCGAGAGCGACCGGCTGGCCGAGCGGGACGACTTGCCGCGATACGATATCGCGCGCGAGCACCTCGAAGATGGGGTTGGCGTCGAGCACGCCATGAATGCGATCGGTGGCCAGAAGCGTGAAGGGATGGCGTTCGCGCAGTGTCAGCAGGCCAGCAATCACATCGACATCGCCGCCGGTCAGAACAACGCCGGCGATCGGAGAGGACCGCAACCCTTCGCGCGGGTGCAGGCACAGCGTTTGCTCGATCTGCTGGCGCAGGTCGGGCGCCGCGTTCAGCAGGAACCAGCGTTCGCCGTCGCCACTGACGGCGAGGCTGGCCTGGGTGCGGGATTGTGCCGAAGGATCATGCGCGCGGGCTCTGCGACAGGGCGCCGCGTTGGAATTCCATTGCGGAAAACCGCCGCCCGCCGCCGCCCCCAGGACGACGGCTTGCATGGAAGGTCAGGCCTTGATTTCAGCGCAGGCGTAGCAATTGATCTCGCAACCCAGCGCGATTTCGACGATCTTCGGGGTCGTCCAAGTCATGCATCTCTTCCTTTTTCGTGTCTGCGACGCGGGCCTTCCCGCTGCCGTAACTGGTTCTGCCTTGTGAAGCTGTAAGCGGCGCGCCCAATCTTGGCAATGGTCCTTTCGACCGCCAGCGGACGTGAATCCCACGCTGCGCGTTTCGGTTGTCATGCAGGGCATCGCCGCTTAACCGGCACAGATGAATTCGCGCCCAACCGATGAACAGATCGAGGACGGCTTGCCGCTCCCGCGGCGCTATCTGGCGATATTCGCCATATCGGCGGGGACGGCGCTTGCCGTCATCGACGGGACGATCGCCAATGTCGCGCTGCCGACGATTGCGGGCGCACTCCATGTTCCGGCAAGTGAGGCCGCGCACGTCGTTACGCTCTACCAGCTTGTTCTCGTCATGGCGTTGCTACCTTTTTCAGCGCTGGGCGACAGGATTGGGCAGAAGCGGCTATACCAATCCGGGCAGATGGTCTTCGTCGCCGCCACGCTCGGATGCATCTTTGCGACCAGCCTGCCCCAGTTGCTGCTTGCGCGCGCCTTGCAGGCCCTAGGCGCGGCGGGCGCGCTCAGCGTGTCATCCGCATTGATCAGGTCGACCTATCCGGCGCGCCAGCTTGGACGGGCCCTGGGCATCAACAGCATGATCGTGGCCGGTGCGGGGGCGCTGTCGCCCACGCTCGGGGGCCTCATTCTCGGCGCGGCAACCTGGCAGTGGGTGTTTGCCGCAGCGGTTCCCTTCGCGCTCCTGTCGCTTGTAGCGGGCTCGATAGCCTTGCCGAGGTCAAAGGGCCTCGCCTCCTCACCCTACGATCATGTCGGCGCGTTGCTCAGCGCGGCCACATTCGCGCTGCTCATTTTGGGCCTGCAAGGCCTGGCATATGGCAGGCAAATCAGGTTAGGAATCTTGGAGGTGGCGGCAGGCGTCGTGGCGTCAGTTATGCTCATCCATCAGCAATCGCAGAGTGCGCGGCCGATCCTTCCGCTCGATCTGCTCCGCCAGGGGCGTCTCGCCAGCCCGATCGTGGGCCTGTTGCTGGCGTTCATGGCGCAAATGATCCTGCTGGTGTCCCTGCCATTCCGGCTGCAGCACCATTTCGGTTTCTCGCCGGTCGAGGTGGGCGCGACCCTGTCGCTCTGGCCGCTCACGCTGATCATTGTCTCGCCGCTCGCGGGAATATTGTCTGATCACATATCCACCCGTCTTCTGGGCGGTTTGGGCATGGCAATCACCACAGCCGGATTCGCGTCAGTCGCGCTCCTACCGGATCACGCCTCCCAACTCGACGCGAGCTTGAGAATGGCGATCTGCGGCCTTGGCTTCGGGCTGTTCCTGTCGCCCAACGCCCGCATGATCATTGGTGCGGCACCGCGAACGCGCGCAGCGGCGGCCGGCGGACTGATGGCAACAACCAGGCTGACAGGTCAGGCGTTGGGAGCTTCGATCGCCGGAGGACTGCTGGCTCTCGGGGCAGGCGACGGGGCGTTCCCAGCAGGCCTGGCGGCGTTTATGACTTTGTTGATTGGGCTAATCAGCACGGGTAGCGCAAGCCCTGCTCTACGAAGAACGCCGTAATTGGCAAAATTGCCGACTCGCCTTCGCGGACAGCCGTTCATCCTTTAGGCTTGAGCACCAAAGGAAGGCCGGCAAACGTCATGACAACCTCGTCAACCGCTGCAGCCATCTCCTGATTGATCCTGCCCGCAGCATCGCGGAATTTTCTGGCAAGAGCGTTGTCTGGTACAATGCCCAGCCCCACTTCATTGGCGACCAGAATGACGGGGCCCCGCGCGCGCGAAACCGCGCGAACCAGCCCTTCCGTGGCCGCATCGGTATCGCGCTCCGCCAGGATCAGGTTCGACGCCCAGAGCGTCAGGCAATCCACCAGCACCACCGTCCCAAGCGTGCTGCATGCCGTGATAGTCTCCGCCAGTTCCAACGGCGCCTCGACGGTTGACCAGCGCGTGCCGCGATCGGCGCGGTGCAGGGCAATCCGCTCGCCCATCTCCTGATCGAAGGCTTGGGCTGTGGCCAGATAGACCAACTCACCCGTTAGGGCTTCCGCCCGGACTTGAGCATAGCGGCTCTTGCCCGAACGCGCGCCGCCCAGAATCAGCAAGTGGGAAGATGCCCCGCTCATGCCCTGCCCCCCGCTGGGCCGGAAACGGATCGCTCTGCCCTGGCCAGCGCTACCAGTGCGTCGATATCGAGATGCTCCTCCAGCGCGGCTGCGATCTCGTTCAGCGCCGCCTCGACAGAGAAGCCATAGTTCATGCCTCCGGCTTTTACGTCCATGCGCGACAACAGCGCGCGGCGCTGCTCCGCATCGGCGAGCAGACCGTGGACATAGGAACCAAACACCGTCCCCGCCGCATTTATCGCGCCATCGCAGCGTCCATCAGAGAGCATGGCAAAGGGCCGCTGCGTACCCGGTCCGCTGGTTCGCCCCATATGCATTTCATACCCGTGAAAAGGCGCACCCATCGCGATCCCGCTGACCGAGCGCAGCGCCTTGTGCGCGTGCAAGGTCGTTTCGACATCAAGCAGACCAAGACCGCGTGTGGTGCTGGCGGGGCCTTCCAGCCCATCGGGATCCGCGATTCCCCTGCCGAGCATCTGATAACCCCCGCAAATCCCCAGGATCATCCCGCCACGCCGGTGATGCGCCAGAACATCAATGTCCCAGCCCTCCGCCCGCAGCGCCGCCAGATCGGCGATGGTCGCCTTCGATCCGGGCAGGATAACAAGCGCGGCCTCTGCCGGGATCGGCTGGCCGGGCGGAACCATGTGCAGTTCGACACCATCTTCAAGTTTCAGCGGATCAAGGTCATCGAAATTGGATATGCGCGGCAGGATCGGACAGGCGATCTGCTTGCGGTCCCCAGCGCGCGCCTTGCCGTGCTCCAGCACCACGGCGTCCTCGCTGGGGAGCCGCGCGGTCGCGGCCAGCCAGGGAACCACGCCAAATCCCCGCCAGCCCGACAGGCTCTCGATCTGGCGATAGCCATCGGCGAACAAGGCAGGATCGCCCCGGAACTTGTTGATGATGAAGCCCTCGATCATCACCGCGTCGGCCGGATCGATGATCGTTCTGGTGCCGACGATGGCGGCGATGACCCCGCCGCGATCGATATCGCCCACCAGCACGACCGGCACGCCCGCCGCGCGGGCAAAACCCATGTTGGCGATGTCCCCGGCGCGCAGGTTGATTTCCGCCGGAGAGCCAGCGCCCTCGACCACGACAATATCGCAAGCCTGGCGGAGCCGGTTATAGCTGGCAAGGACTTCGCCAAGCAGCTCCCCGCGTGCCTGCCGGAAATTGCCCGCGCCCAAGGTGCCACGCACCTGACCATGCACGATCAGTTGCGACGTGCGGTCGGCCTGCGGCTTCAACAGCACGGGGTTCATGTCGGTATGCGGTGCAACCCCGCAGGCGATCGCCTGCAAAGCCTGCGCCCGCCCGATCTCGCCGCCGTCGCTGGTGACAGCCGCATTGTTGGACATGTTCTGCGGCTTGAACGGCAAGACCCGAAGTCCGCGTTTCACCAGTACCCGGCACAGACCCGCCACCAGCACGGATTTGCCCACGTCGGAGCCCGTGCCCTGAAGCATTACAGCGCCCATGCCACTCCCCCCGCCATGAACCACAGACATAGGCAAGCCCGGCGATAGATGCTCAGCCCGCGCCGAATATCCGCTGCCCGGGCGGAGCGATCACCCTCGCCGATCCAGGGCTTGTGTGAAAGGATGCCGTCATAGGCGATTGGCCCCGCCAATCGCAGCCCAAGCACACCGGCCATCGCCGCCTCTGGCCAACCCGCATTGGGCGAAGCGTGGTTGGAGGCATCGCGCCATAGGATCCGCCAACCACCCTTGCCGCACAGGCAGATCAGCAATCCGGCGAGGCGTGCCGGTGCAAGATTCGTCGCATCGTCGCTGCGCGCCGCGGCCCAACCGAAAGCGCGCCATCGCTCCTCGCGATGCCCGATCATGCTATCCGCGGTGTTGATCGCCTTATAGGCCCAGATGCCGGGCAGGCCGAGAACAAGAAGCCAGCACAGCGGTGCCACCACACCATCGCAAAAGCTTTCCGCCAGGCTCTCGATGGCCGCGCGCGCGACGCCCGCTTCATCAAGATCCGCCGTATCGCGGCCCACGACCATGCCGACCGCGGCGCGCGCGCCAGTGATGTCCTGCCGCTCCAGCGCCTCGGCAACGGGGCGGACATGGTCGTGAAGGCTGCGCTGCGCCAGACCCGGCCAGGCCAGGAGCGCGATCAAGGGCCAGGCCCAAGGCCCGGCAAAAGCCACGAGTTGGTTCTGCAGAACCCAGCCCGCTCCACCCGCGATAGCCAGGAGGATCAGCACGGTGACCACCCCGGCCATTCGCCGCTGTCCATCGGAACGCGCGGGATCGTTCCAGCGCCTCTCCGCCAAGCCGATGATCTGGGCAAAGACGCCCACCGGATGACCGATCCGGCGATACAGCGACTGCGGCCATCCCACCGCCGCATCGAGCGCCAGAGCCAGTAAGGCGACCGGCTCAGCCATCGGTCAGCGCCCGATCGAGGCGGTCCAGCGCCTCGCGGTTGGCGGGCAGACCCAGCCGGAGCCAGCAGGGATCATAGTCGAACGGCCGCGTCAGGATCGCATGCCGTGCGAGGCGTTCGAACAGGGCGGCGGCATCGGCGGTCTCGATCAGCCGGAACAGGGGACAGGCGCCGATCGCCTTGAAGCCCCGCCGCGCCAGAACCGCATCCAGTGCGCTTGCCTGCTCGCGCAAGGCGATCCGCATTGTGCCGATCCAGTCTGCATCCCGATAGGCTACCGTTCCAATGGCCAGCGCCGCCGCCGAGAGCGGCCAACTGCCGAGCCTATGGCGATATTGCGCGATCACTGCTCGCGGCCCCAGCACAAAGCCTAAACGCACCCCGGCGAGCCCGAAGAATTTGCCGAAAGAGCGAAAGACGATCAGCCGCTGCTCGTCATGCACATGGGCGCCAAGACCGATCTCTGGAGAGGCATCGGCAAAGGCTTCATCCACCACGAGCCAGGACGCGCTACCTTGCCGTGCCTCCAGCCAACCCCGCAATGTAGCGGTCGGAGTGATCCGTCCATCAGGGTTGTTGGGGTTGGCCAAAACGATGGTCGCCCCCTCAACCGTCGTCAGATCATTGATATCCATGGGACGGCTATGGGGTATCATCTCGCCATGGGTGCGATAGCTGGGCCAGGCATGGATGGCTGGTCCCGGCAGAATGTCGCCGAGCATTCGCAGACCGATCTCGGTGCCGGGGACGGCGCAGACATGGGCAGGGTCGGCGCCGAAACAGGCAGCGGCAGCGGCTTCCAGATCGTCCAGCGCGCCGGGATCGGGAAGCGCGTGCCAGTCCATCGCCAGATCGCCGATGCCCGGCCAGCCATGCGGATTTATGCCCGTCGAAAGGTCGATCCAGGGCGCGTTGCCCATGCCGAAATGCGCCTTGGCATCGGCAAGTCTACCACCATGAAAGCTGAAGCTGGTCATGAGCCAGAGATCCATGAAGCGGTGACCACGAAGGTCAGCAGCAGCGCGGTTTCGATCAGTTCGATGCCCGCGCCGTGGCCATCCCCGGAAATCCCGCCGATCGTCCGGCGCACCTGCCAGCCCCACCACAGGATCAGCAATGGCGTGACCAGAAGCGCCGGATAGAAACATGACGCCGCCAGCAGCGCGGCGGCCCACACCACAATCTCTGTTGGACCGATAGCTGCATTGAATTTTGCAGCCAGTCCATGATGCAGCGGCTCAAGCCGCCAGGTCCAAACAAGCGGCCCGATCCGCGCGGCGAAAGGCACAAGCACGAGCCAGACGAACGCACGCGCCTCGACCAGCATATCCAGCAGCACGAACTTGCTCAGGAGCTGCAAAACGATCGCTACAACGCCGAAACTGCCGACGTGCGGGTCGGCTAGGACAGCCAGCAGCCGCTCGCGCGCGCGCCCTTCGGCCTTGTGCGCCGCTCCAGTGGCATCGGCCAGGTCGGACAAGCCATCGAGGTGCAGCGCGCCGGTCACGGCCACCCAGACAATCAGTGCGGCCAGCGCACCGAGCCGGCTATCGACCAGCCCTCCGGCCCATGCGGCGCCCGCGACCAGCATACCGATCACCAGCCCCGCGGCAGGAAACCAGCGCATGGACCGGGCAAACGCGGCATCATCGACGACGATCGCGGGTGTCGGCAGGCGCGTCAGGAATTGCAGGGCGATGATGAAACCCTTCACGGATAGAGCCCCGCGATCTGTGCCGTGGGCCGCTGGCCAAGTCCGTCCCCGGACCAAACGCGCAGCGACAGCAGGCAGTTGTAGGGCAGATCGATCGCCCAGGTCTGGCGAACGTCGAACCCGCACAGCGCTGCCAGCGCCGCCCGCATCGCACCGGCGTGCGTGACAATCAGTGTGGGCCTCGCCGCCAGATCGCCAATGGCGCCCGAAACACGACGCACCAGTTCCGACCAGCATTCTCCTCCCGGCGGCGCATGAACCTCGGGATCGTCCCAGAACCGCGCGAAGGCCGGACCTTCGAGGTCCCCGGGCGCCAGCCCGTCCCATGCCCCGAAGTCCAGCTCGCGCCAGCGCGGATCGATGGACAGCGGCACGCCCATCACAAGGCCGATCGCCTCACCCGCCAACCGCGCGCGGGATAGATCGGAGGCGATCAGCACCTCCGGCCCCAGATCCCGCGCCTGGTCGACGCAAGCCGCGATACCAGCGGCCAAGGGCAGGGCGTCGGTACGGCCGATCAGCCGCCCCGCGCCTTCCGGCTCGCCATGACGCAGGAGATGAAGCGCAAAACCGCTCACAGGCTGTCTGCCACCCCAGCCTCGGCGAATGTCGCCATGCCGTTGTGCGCGGCCAGCGCTGCGCGGATCACCGACACGGCCACCGCCGCGCCGCTGCCTTCCCCCAAGCGCATGCCGAGCGAAAGCAAGGGGTCAAGGCCCAAATGCCCCAGCAGGCGGATATGCCCCGGCTCGGCGGAACAATGGCCCGCCAGGCAATGCTCGGTGATCGGCGGAACGGCTGCGGCCAAGGGTGCGATGGCGGAGCAACTGATGAAACCGTCGAGCACCACAGGCACGCGCTGGCGGCGGGCCTCCAGCACGGCTCCGGCGATCGCCGCGGTCTCCCGGCCGCCCAGCCGCCGCAGGGTTTCAAAAGGCGTGCGCGGCGCGGCGTCATGAATGGCCAGGGCCCGTTCCACCACCGCCACCTTGCGCGCGATGCCGTCCGCATCGACCCCCGTTCCCGGCCCCACCCATTGCGCGGGCGTCCCGCCATAGCTGCGCGCGCAGAGCGCGGCGGCGGCGGTCGAATTGCCGATGCCCATTTCACCCACGACCAGCAGATCGAGGCCAGGCCTGACTACCGCAGCCCCGGCGGACAGCGCGGAAAGGCACTCCACTTCGTCCATGGCCGGGGCGATGGTGAAGTCCGCCGTGGGCCGATCGAGATCGAGCGAGACCACCTCGAGGTCGAGCCCGGCGGCCGCTGCCAGCGCGTTGATCGCCGCGCCGCCCGCGGAAAAATTGCCGACCATGGCCGCCGTCACGCTGGCCGGAAAGGCGCTGACGCCGTGGACGACGAAGCCGTGATTTCCCGCGAAGATCGCCGCGCGTGCCTGCTCGATCACGGGCCGCGGAGTGTCCTGCCACCCGGCAAGAAAGACGGCGATATCCTCTAGCCGACCGAGCGACCCCGCCGGTTTGGTCAACTCACCCTGCCGCGCGCGGGCGGCGGCAATCGCATTTGCGTCCGCCGCCGGAAGCGCCGCGAGCGCCGCCTCGAAGGCGGCAACGGTCGCAAAAGCGCTCACTCGGCCACATAGCCCGGCGGCGGGGTGCGGGTGATAAAATGGCCTTTCACACCTTGCGGCCATTGCTTGAACGGCACCCGGCCATGCTCGCTCGCCGCATAGTGAACGGCATAATCGAGAATGGCCGTGGCAGCCTCCTCATCCGGCGTGAACCGGCCCAGCACATAACCGACCTTGCCCGGTGCGCGGAGGTGGATGGTGCAGAAGTCGGTACAGGCGAACAGGCAGGGCATTTCCTGCACGGCGACTCCGGCATAGCGGGCATCGCTCTCCTGGACCGAGCGCAACGCCGCCACCAGTTGCGCACCGCCGCGCATCCCGGTGTCATCCTCCCGCTCGTCCGCGCTGTGGCGGCAGGTATTGCAGGCCACGATGGCGGGGCCATCCTCCACTTGTTTCAGCATGGTCTTCCTGTCCTTCGGTAGAGGGTCATCGCTCGAACACCCGGTCATTCCACGGTTCGCGGGACTGCCAGCCGCGCCGTTCCAGTTCGGGTGTGTCGGATTCTTCGGCCGGGTAGCCGATGCACAGCAGCGCGATCAGCGACCATTCGGCGGGCACGTCCAGCAGGGCCTGGACGGTCCGCGGATCGAGGATCGACACCCAGCCGAGGCCAATGCCCCGCAGCCGCGCAGCCAGCCACAGATTGTGGATCGCCAGCACACAGGAGTAGCGGAGCATCTCGGGCATGGTGGCAATGCCGAGGCCGTGCCCGGCGCCAGTTCGTTCGTCACAGAACACCGCCAGCAGTTCGGGAGCCTCGCGCAAACCGTGCAGCTTGAGCGAAACATAGTGATCGTACCGGGCCTGCCCGGCGTAGCGCTCCGCAGCGCGCGCGCCCTGCGTATCGACATGGGCGGCGAGCGCATCGCGAATACCGGGCGAGCGCAGGCGCACGAAGCGCCACGGCTGCGCATTGCCGACCGACGGCGCGAAAGAGGCGCAGGC
Source organism: Novosphingobium sp. CCH12-A3 (assembly GCF_001556015.1). Lineage (NCBI taxonomy): Bacteria > Pseudomonadati > Pseudomonadota > Alphaproteobacteria > Sphingomonadales > Sphingomonadaceae > Novosphingobium > Novosphingobium sp. CCH12-A3. Next base: position 48,955 of record NZ_LSIA01000214.1, read on the forward strand.
CAGCAGCGCGCGCATGTCCTCCTCCGCCACGGTGCGGCAATCGAAATGCCGGACATCGCGGCGCCAGCGCAGCAATTGCGTGAAACCCGCCGCGAATTCCGCGTCGAACAGAGGGGGGGCCTCGCTCAGAACTCGATCCCCTTCTGCGCCTTGACCCCGGAGCGGAAGGGGTGCTTGACCATCGTCATCTCGGTGACGAGGTCGGCCGCCTCGATCAGCGCTTCTGGCGCGTTGCGGCCGGTAACGATGACATGCTTCATCTCGTCGCGCACGGTCAGCACGCCGAGAACTTCGTCGAGCGGCAGATACTCATAGCGCAGGGCGATATTCAGCTCATCGGCCAGCACCATGTGGTAGGCCGGGTCCGCAATCATGCGCCGGACCTCATCGAGCGCGGCGCGCGCCGCCGCGATGTCACGCGCACGATCCTGTGTGTCCCAGGTGAAGCCCTCGCCCATCGGCTTGAATTCGACATTGTCGGGAAAGGCCTCGAACACGGCTTTCTCGCCCGTCGACATCGCGCCCTTGACGAATTGGACCACGCCCACCTTCATGCCGTGGCCGATCGCGCGTATCACCATGCCGAGCGCCGCGCTGGTCTTGCCCTTGCCCTTGCCGGTGTGGACGATCAGCAGGCCCTGTTCGCGGGTCTTGTTGGCCATGATCTTGGCCTGCGCCGCTTGTTTCTTCCGCATCTTTTCGGCGTGGCGGGCATCGCCGGCCAACGCTGCCACTTCGCTGTCAGCTTCCATCGATTTGCTCCCTTCGCATGAGATAGACATCCATGATCCAGCCATGGCGCACGCGCAGTTCGGCCCGGTGCGCGGCGATCCTGGGGCCGGCTTCGGCCAGCGGCCCCTGGTCCAGCGCTTCCTGAGCCATGCCAAGATAGGCGCCCCACCAGATGGTGATGCCCTCCGGCTCCAGCACCTCGAAGGCGCAGCCGCTGTCGAGCATGACGACGAGCGTGTCCGCTCCATCGGGCCAGCCATGCGCGCGCAGCATCCGTCCGGTGGTGACCGTCACCGGCCCGGCCAGCGGGTTCAATGGTATGGCATGGGCCGCGGTCAGCGCCTGGATACTGGTGATGCCCGGCACGACCCGGACCCGAATATCCATGCCTCCGTCCTTCAGCCGTCCGGCGATCCGCAAGCTGCTGTCGTAGAGCGAGGGATCGCCCCAGACGAGCAGCGCCAGCCTGCCGCCATCCGGCAGATGCATGGCGATCTGCGTGGCCCAGGCGGCGGCTATGGCCGCGTGCCAGTCATTGACGGCATCCAGATAGACCGCATCCGCATCACGAACGGGCAGATCAAACTCGACGATCCGGACGGGGCCGGTCAGCACCTCCGCACAGATGGCGCGGCGCAGGTCGATCAGGTCGGACTTGGCGCGACCCTTGCGCGGCAGCAAGATGAGGTCGGCGCTGTTCATCGCCCGAATCGCCTCGGCCGTCAGGTGGTCGGGGTTGCCCGTGCCGATGCCAATGAGGTGCAGGTCGATCATTGAGACTCTCCCCTCGAAACGGGGGCGATCAGGTGGAAATAGGTTCCGGTCACATGGCCGCGATGCGATCCGGTTTCGGCGACCTCCATGCCGTCGGCATCGGTCACGCGGGCAAGCGGCGCGTCGGTTTGTTCGACAATGGTCGAATAGTGGAACTCGTGGCCGCGCAGCCTTGTCCCGGCGGCAAGGCCCGATACCGGCGCCAGCAGCTCGGCATGACGATAGCCGAGATGCATCCGGCGCTGGGCATGGCTGGTGACAAGCCCGAGCAGGCCCGCCATGCGGTGCCGCTCGCCGTTCTTGTCGACCAACGCTTCGCCCAGCACCATATAACCGCCGCACTCGCCATGGACGGGCCGCGTCTCGGCATGATGGCGCAGGCCGGACAGGAAGTTCTCCGCGGCGGCGATGGTCCCGGCGTGGAGTTCCGGATAGCCGCCCGGCAGCCAGACCAGATCGGCGTCACGGCAGGGCGCTTCATCCGCCAGCGGCGAAAACGGCAATATCTCCGCCCCGGCTCGGCGCCAGCCTTCGAGCAGATGTGGATAGACGAAAGAAAAGGCGGCATCGCGGGCAATGGCGATGCGCTGGGCTGGAGGGAGAGGGAGCCGCCCGCCGCCGGGCAAGACCGCCGGCGCACTCCCGCCGGCCGCGCTGCGGATCGCATCGAGATCGGCATAGGCGCGAAGGAACGCGGCATAGTCGGCAATCGCGCGGTCGAGGTGCGGATGTTCGACCGCCTGCACCAGCCCCAGATGCCGCTCGGGCAAGGTCAGATCTCCCCGCCTGGGCAGCGCACCCAGCACGGGGATACCGGCCGTCTCCAGCCCCTTGCGCACCAGCCGCTCATGGCGCGGACTGGCTACGCGGTTGAGGATCACCCCCGCGAACGGCACGTGCGGATCGAGGCTCCTGAACCCCAGCGCGGTGGCGGCGACGGACTGCGCCTGGCCCGACACGTCCAGCACAAGCACCACTGGCCAGCCCATGCGGCGAGCCATGTCGGCGCTGGCGCCATTGCCCGAGGCGCCCATGCTGGCGACGCCATCGTAGAGCCCCATCGACCCTTCGGCGAGCACCATGTCCGCTCCTGCCGCCTCGGCTACGATAGCGTCGAGCAGCCCGCCGTCCATCGCCCAGCTGTCGAGGTTGAACGAAGCCCGGCCGCAGGCGGCACGGTGAAAGGCCGGATCGATATAGTCCGGCCCACTCTTGAACGGCTGCACCGTCAATCCGTCCTCGCTCAGCGCGCGGAGCAGGCCCAGCATCACGGTGGTCTTGCCTGTCCCCGATGCCGGGGCGGCAATGATCAAGCCCAAAGTCGAATTGTGCACGCTCATTCGGAGACCTCCGAAAAGCGTGAAGTGGCGTCCTGGGGCCGGAAGCGGCGGTCATAGCCGGGTGCGTAGAGGCTGCTTTCGGCAAAATCCTGGGCCGCCAGCACGCGCCCGACAAGGATCAGGGCGGTGCGCTCCATGCTGCCCGCGACGGCCTGCTCGCAGGTTTCGAGTGTGGCGCGGACGATCCGCTGGTCGGGCCAGCTTGCCCGCCAGACCACGGCGACGGGGCAATCCGCGCCATAGGCCGGGGTCAGGTCCGCCACCACGCGCGCGAGGTTGTGGATCGAGAGGTGAATGGCCAGCGTCGCGCCGGTCACCGCGAAATTGGCGAGGCTTTCGGCCGGCGGCATGGTGCTTGCGCGGCCAGGTGTACGGGTGAGCACCAGCGATTGCGCCAGTTCGGGCAGGGTAAGTTCCGCCTCCAGCGCGGCGGCGGCGGCGGCGAAGGCGGGAACGCCGGGCGTGATCGTGAAAGGAATATCCATCGCGCGCAAGCGGCGCAATTGTTCGCCCATCGCCGACCAGACCGAAAGGTCGCCCGAATGGAGCCGCGCCACATCCTGGCCCGCGGCGTTAGCCGCGGCGATCTCAGCCATGATCTCGTCCAGTTCCAGCGGTGCGGTGTTGACGATCCGGGCACCGGACGGACAATGATCGAGCACTGCCGCCGGGATCAGCGATCCGGCATAAAGACACACCGGGCTACCCGCGATCAGATCGCGCCCGCGCAGGGTCAGAAGGTCGGGCGCGCCGGGGCCGGCGCCAATAAAATGGACAGTCATGTCGGAGATCCTTGGGCAATGGCGCAGGTCGCCATGCGATCGGGGGAGATGTGGCGCGGCCCCAGCAGGCGCGCCCCCGCGCCAGCGCCCGCCAGGGCGGACGCTTCCGCGACGCTGCCGACATCGCGCGCCGCCAGACTGGCGACCGAGCGCGTGGCGGTCGAGACGGCAATCAATACCTCGGGCGCCACGCCGGTCAGCGGCAAGCCCAGCGCTTCGGCGAGCGGAACCAGCGCCGCGACCTTGTCCTGCACCGTGGCAAGATGCGTGACCGGAGGTTGGCCCTGCTGCGCCCTGGCGAGAGCCCCACGCAGCGAGGACAGGCCGGCGCCCGACCGAAAGCCGAAACCCGCGACGATCACAGCACCGCGCTCCATTGCACCACGGGATAGCGCGCGCGCCAGCCGTGCCGGCTCCCCAGCGGCGCGGCGTCGGCCAGTTCGATGCGGAGGAGACTGCCTCCTTTTTGACCATGCCAACGCGTCAGCAAGGCTTCCGATTCCAGCGTCACTGCATTGGCGACCAGCCGCGTTCCGGCGGGCAACCGCGCCCACAGCGTTTCCAGCAAGGCATCCGATAGTCCACCGCCGATGAACACGGCATCGGGCAGCGGCACTCCCGGCAAGACATCCGGGGCGATCCCGACGACGACCTCCAGCCGATCAACGCCCAACGCGGCGGCGTTGGCGCACGCGTGATCAGCGCGCACCGGATCGGCCTCGACCGCGCAGGCCCGGTTAGCCGGATGGGCCAGCAGCCATTCGATCCCGACCGACCCCGACCCCGCGCCAATGTCCCACAGCAGTTCGCCCGGACGCGGGGCGAGCGCCGCCAGCGTGAGTGCACGGACCGGGCGCTTGGTGATCTGCCCGTCGGAGGCGAACCAATCGTCGGGTAGCCCCGCCGTGACGGGCAATGTTCTGCCCTGTCCGGCGCAGTCGATCCCGACCGCTACCGGATGGACGATGTCGGTCAATGCCAGCGCGTCAGCGGATACACCGCGCACGCGTTCGCGCGGACCACCCAGCGCCTCCATCGCATGCAGCGTCGAGGGGCCGAAGCCCTCCCGCACCAGATAATGCGCTAGCGCGGTGACCGCCTCGCCGTCACGCAGCAGTGCCAGCACACGCCGACCCGGTACGAGATGGGGCCTCAACCGTTCCAGCGGTGCGGCATGGAGCCCGAGGCAGGGCGTCTCCTGCAGGGGCCAACCCAGTCGCGCGGCGGCCAGGGCGAAAGTCGACGACGCGGGATACGCCAGCCACTCGTCTGAATCGAGAAGCTGCGTCACGCTGGTCCCCGCGCCGAACCAGAAGGGATCTCCCGAAGCCAGCATCGCCACGCGCCGCCCGCGATGTTCCATCAGGCGCGCAATCCCGTCAGCAAAGGGCACTGGCCATTCGATCGTGGGGCAGGTAATCGCGGGCAGCAGCGAGAGGTGCCGGGCCGATCCCACGACCAGTTCGGCCTGCGCCAGCGCGGCACGTGCCGCGAGGCCGAGGCCATCCGCCCCGTCCTCGCCGATGCCGATGATCGTCAACCACGGTATGTGCCGAAACTGGGGAGCCGCGTCAGCCATGCCGAATGTCCTTCTGCTGGGCGGCACGACCGAGGCGAGCGCCCTCGCCCGCCTGCTCGCGGCACAGGGCGTCGCGGCGACGCTCAGCTATGCGGGCCGCACCGAGACTCCCCGCGCGCAGCCGGTGCCGGTGCGTGTCGGAGGCTTCGGCGGCGTTACGGGGTTGGCCGATTATCTGCGCAACCATCGAGTGACCCATCTGGTGGACGCGACACATCCCTTCGCCGCGACGATGAGCGCTCATGCCGTGGATGCGGCCCGGCAGGCCGGCGTCGCCCATGTCGCGCTGACCCGTCCGGCCTGGGAGCCGATCCCCGGAGACTGCTGGACCCGCGTTCCGGACATCGACGGCGCGGTCGCGGCGCTGAACGGGCCGGGCCGCCACGTCATGCTGGCGCTGGGGCGGATGCATGTGGAAATGTTCGCTGCCCAGCCGCAGCATCATTATCTGCTGCGCTTCGTGGACACTCCGGAACGCCCGCCCGCTCTGCCCCATCATAGCCTGATCGTCGATCGCGGCCCCTTTACGGTCGCCGGGGACAGCAGCCTGATGCAGCGCCATGCCATCGACCTGGTGGTGTGCAAGAACGCTGGCGGTCAAGGCGCCGAGGCCAAACTGCTCGCCGCGCGGCAACTCGGCTTGCCGGTGCTGATGATCGACCGCCCCGCCATTCCAGACCGGACAGAGGTCTCTCGCCCCGCGGATGTCCTCGCATGGTTGGTCCATGGCCTCGGTCACGATGCCAGCCCGGACGCCGAACGCGGCGTATAGAGGATCGGGCCGATCGCCCGTTCGATCACGCGGGTCAGGCTCGACCCGACGATGACCATGGTGCGCATGTCGGCCATGTCGGCAGTGGCCTGGCCCAAGGGCACGATCCGCAATTGCTCTTCCGGCGTGGACACGGCGCGGGCGAACAGGACCGGGCGATCATCGCCACACACCGCGCGCAGCAGGTCCAGCACCCGCGCGAAACCCTCCGGCCGGGCCTTCGATCTCGGGTTGTAGAAGGCCATGGCGAAATCGGCCTCCACCGCCAGTCGCACCCGCTTTTCGATCAGTGACCACGGCTTGAGATTGTCCGACAGGTTGATGGCGCAGAAATCATGCCCCAGGGGCGCACCCGCCCGGGCGCTGGCCGCCAGCATGGCGGTAATGCCGGGCAGCACCCGGATGTCGATATCGCGCCAATTGGTCGGGCCGGCCTCCAGCGCCTCGAATAGGGCGGCGGCCATCGCGAAAACACCTGGGTCGCCGGAGGACACGACGACCACGCGCCGCCCCCGCGCCGCCAGTTCGAGCGCATGGGCCGCCCGGTCCAGTTCCACGCGATTGTCGGACGGGTGAAGCATCAGCCCTTCGCGCGGAGCAACGCGGGCGACATAGGGGATATAGCCGATGACATCGCTCGCCGCGGCCAGAGCGGCGGTGACTTCGGGCGTGACCAGCGCCTCGTCCCCCGGCCCCAGACCGGCGATGGCGATCCAGCCGCTCATGGTCTGCGTCCCTGGCCATGGATCAGCAGGATCGAGAAATAAGGCGTGACGCTTGTCGCCTCGACGAGCCGGGTGACACGCTGGCCGGGCATGGCGGCATGTTCGACCAGCCAGGCCGCGTCCTCGCGTCCTGCCGCCGCCACTGCGCGGCGCAGTTTGGGCAGGTTGCGGCCGATCTTCATCACCACCAGCGCATCGGTGTCACGGATGCGCCGGGCCAGTTCCTCCTCGGGAAGGGTAGCCATCGCCACCGTCAGCACGTCGTCGCCCCAAGTAATGGGGACACCCGTCGCGTTCCAGGCTCCGGCCATGCCGGTGATGCCCGGCACCACCGCCACCGGGACCATGCCCGCCAAACGGGCATGAAGATGCATGAACGAGCCGTAGAAGAACGGATCGCCTTCGCACAGGACGACGACATCCTCGCCGGCCTGCGCCAGCTCGGCCAATCGATCCGTGCATTCGGCGTAAAAGGCGGACAGACAGGCATTGTAGCGCGGATCGGAAAGCGGGATCTCGGTGGTCACCGGGTATTCCATCGGGATTTCGATCGCGTCGGCGCGCAGCATTCCTTCGGCAATGCGCCGGGCCTGTCCCGGGCGCCCCACCTTGCGGAAATAGGCGACATGACGGGCGCCGCGCACCAGCCGGTCGGCGCGCACGCTCAGCAGATCGGGCGCGCCGGGGCCCAGACCAACGCCATGAATCGTTCCGCAAGACAGGGTCGTGCTCATTCGGCGCGGCTCGCCAAAGCGTTGATCGCGGCGACCGTGATCGCGCTGCCGCCAAGGCGACCCTCGACGATACAGCAAGGCACCGGCGGCGCAGCCCACAGCGCGGCCTTGGATTCGGCCGCACCGACGAAGCCCACCGGACAGCCGATGATCGCCGCCGGGTGCGGACAATCGGGGTCTTCCAGCATATCGAGTAGATGGAAAAGCGCGGTCGGCGCATTGCCGATTGCCACCACCGCGCCCGCCAGATGCGGCCGCCACAGTTCCAGCGCGGCGGCGGAACGGGTATTGCCCATCGTCCTCGCCATGTCCGGCACTTGGGTATCACCCAAGGTGCAGATAATCGGATTGGCAGCGGGCAATCGTGCCCGAGTGATCCCTTCCGATACCATCCGAGCATCGCAGAGGATCGGAGCGCCATCGGCGAGCGCCGCACGCGCCGCGCCTGCGAAACCGGGCGAGAAGCGGATATGCGCCGCCAGGTCCACCATCCCGGCGGCGTGGATCATACGGACCGCCACCGGCTCCTCATCGGGCGAAAAGTGCGCAAGATCGGCCTCGGCGCGGATCGTGGCAAAGGACTGGCGATAGATTGCCGCACCATCGGTTTCATAAACATGGGGCATCAGGCAGCTCCGAAATGGGCAAGTATCTCGGCCGGGCCGAGGGCAGAACGAAGCGAAGGCCCGCCAGCGGGGGCATTCCGGCACAGATCGAACAGGCCTTCCCGGCCGGTCAGCGTGACATCGGCGGCGCGCGGGTGGGCGCAGCCCTTGGCGCAGCCGGAGACATGCAGCCGTCCCTCGACATGCGGGGCAAGGCGCCGGGCAAGGTCGCGGGTTTCGACCGTAGCCTGGGGGCAATAAGGTGCGCCGGGACAAGCCTCTGCCCGCAGCAGCGGATCGGCAGAATCGCAGAGCAGGCCTTCACGGCGCACAGCAGGCGCGCCCTCGAGGAGCAGCACGCGCCAGGGTGTGAGCCGTATAGCCCCGGCTGGCGGCGTTTCCATCATCCCGGCCAGAAACCGTGCCTCCACCCGGCCGAACGGCAGGCCATAGGCCGAACCCAAATCGTGCCGGCCTGGCGCGATGCGGGCCATGGGCGGCGCGGGCAGAATATCGCCCTCGGCCCAATCGGGCAGGACGACCTGGTGCCGAACCATGCGTCCGGCATCGACGCCGCCGCTTTCGCCGAACCAGTTGGCGAGCGCGATCAGCGCATCCGCTTCCTTGCCCGCTGCGACGGCAACGCCGGCAGGGCGACCGTCAGCGCGCAGGATGAGGTTACCTTTTTCGCCACGCTCGATACGGAAATCGCCCGCCTCGCAGCAAAGGGCCGTGGCCCGCCCCGCATCGATGACAAATCCGACCTTACTAGACAGACCCGGCAGTTCACCCAACCGTTGCTGCAATTCGCTGGCGATGCGGTGGCTGTCGTCCCCGGTCCGCCAGTCCGGAGCGACCAGAATGTTGCGTCGCTTTTCGATGGCGGGATCGGCGTCCACCAGGTTCAGGGCCAGCAGCCGGTCCAGCACCGCCTGCCAGCCGGCTTCACGCACCCCGCGGATCTGGAGATTGGCGCGGCGGGTCATGTCGATCAGCCCATTGCCATGCGTCATGGCGGCATCGCACAGGCCCAGGACCTGCTCGCGCGTCAGGCGGCCAAGCCGTGGCTTCACCCGAACCAACAGGCCATCGCCAGCCATCATCGGGTGCCATGCATCGGGACACCAACCCTGGACTGCAAAATCGCTCATGCCCCGTCTTTCCGGCCGGAGGAAATCGGCAGTCCGGCGAGGATCGAATTGCGCCGCGTCCGCCACAACCCGGCGGCGTGAAGCGCGGCGAAGCGGCTTTCCATCGCCGCCAGCGCGCCGGGGTTCTCGCGTTCAAGAAACGCGCGGACCTCCGGCTGGCCCAGCGTGGCATCATGATAGAGGTCGAACAGATGGGCGGGCACGCTGCCCGATAGATGCGCGAACATCCCCATATGATCGAGCGTGGCCGCCAGTTCGGCAGCCCCGCGAAAACCGTGACGCATCATGCCGGCAACCCAGCCGGGATGCGCGGCGCGGGCGCGAACGACGCGGGCGAGCTCTTCGGCAAGGGTGCGGGCCACAGGACTGGCCGGATCGCGATTGTCGAGATGATAGAGCGCCGCCGTGCCGCCCGCGAGCATCTTGGCGGCCGCAAAGCCGGCCTCGTGCGCGGCATAGTCGGCGGCCAACAGCAGATCGGTTTCGGGCAGGTCCTGAAGATGGACGAAGGCATCGGCCGCCGCCACACGCCGGCGCAGGCCCCCAGAGTCTGCGGCGGGGGCGCCGGTTGGATCGCAGATCGTATCCAGCGCATGGTCCGATGCCGCCAGCCACGCTTCTCCGGCAGCGTGCCGGGCATCGTCGGTATAGACTTCGGCCGTATCGTCCATTCCCAGGCCGTAACGGCCCGGCCGCGGGCCATAAACGCGCGGACCCACGGGCTTCCCCGCGAAGGGATTCCAGTCCGCCGGTTCGTCCCGCGCGCCCAACGCGCGCACCGCTTGCCCGAACAGCGCCGGCAAGGTCGGAAAGGCGTCGCGGAACAGTCCGGACACCCGCAGAGTTACATCAATGCGCGGTCGATCCAGCAGCGCCAGCGGCAGGATCTCGATCCCCGTCACCCGTTCCGACGCCATATCCCACAGCGGTTTGGCGCCCAGAAGGTGCAGCGCCATGGCGAATTCCTCACCCGCCGTGCGCATCGTCGCCGAGCCCCAGAGATCGACCAGCAGCCCGCGCGGATAGTCGCCATGATCCTGCAAGTGCCGCCGGATCAGTTCCTCTGCGAGGCAAACCCCTTGCGCATAGGCGGCACGGGTCGGCGCCGCGCGCGGGTCGATCGTGTAGAGGTTGCGTCCGGTCGGCAGCACATCGCTGCGCCCGCGATAGGGTGAGCCGGAAGGACCCGGCGCCACGCGCTTCCCGCCCAGCGCCGCCAGCAACCCGGCCCGTTCCGCCGCGCCGTGCTCGTTCCGGCCAAAGACATGCAGCCCATCGCCGAACTGGCTGGCCTTCACATCGCAGACGAAGCGGTCGATGCGCGTGATCGCCTCGACCAATGTGGTCGCGCTATCCAGGCCCAGTTCGGCTTCCAGGCCCAGTACGCGCGCTTCCTCGCGGATGGCATCCTGGAGCCGGTTGCGGCGGGCCGGATCCAGCCCATCGGCATTGGAAAATTCGTCGAGCAGCGCCTCGATGCCGGCAAGGCCCGCACCGCTGCCGGTCTGCGTCAGGGGTGGCGGGACGTGACCGATCGTGACCGCGCCGATGCGGCGCTTGGCCTGCGCCGCCTCGCCCGGGTCATTGACGATGAAGGGGTAGATCACCGGCATGGCGCCCACGAGCGCCTCCGGCCAGCACGCATCCGACAGGGCAACTGCCTTGCCCGGCAACCACTCCAGCGTACCGTGCGCGCCGACATGGACCAATGCGTCCACGCCCTGCGCGCGCAGCCACAGGTAGAAGGCGACATAGGCATGGCGCGGGCAGCGCGAGAGGTCGTGATAATCCTCCACGCGGCTGGCGCTGACACCCCGCTCGGGCTGCAAGGCGACAATGGCATTGCCGGTCGCGACCGCGGGAAAGCAGAATGCGCCGTCCCGCACCGCCGGATCGCTTTCCGGATCGCCCCAGGCAGCTGCAAGATCGACGCGCAGAACCTCGGGCAAAGCAGCCAGCGCTCTGCGATAATCGGCTAGAGGCCAGCGCAAGTGCTCGCACTGGAGCGCTGTCGGCAAATCCGCGGGGGGAGCCACCGAGTATCCCGCCTGCGCGAGGTCGGCCAGGATCGCCTCGGCGGAGGCAAAAGTGTCCAGGCCCACGGCATGGGCCATCTGGTAGGCCTTGCCGGGATAGGTGGAGAGGACGAGGGCCACGCGCCGATCGCCAAGAGGCTTTCGGGCCAGCGCGGTCCAGCCGGCCACGCGGGCGACGATCGCCTCGATCCGCTGCAGATCGGCGCGATGGAGGCTGCGGGAAAATTCCAGCGCGGGATCGCGCGTCCCCGCTTCCTTGAAACTGGCGACCCCGGCAAAGACGCGGCCATCCAGTTCGGGCAACACGACATGCATCGCCAGATCGGCGGGCGACAGCCCACGCGCTGCGCCTGTCCAGGCGGCGTGGCCCGAAGTGGCGAGCGCCAACTGGAACACGGGCACGCCCGCGCCGTCGAGCGGCGTATCGATCCCGTCGCCGCGGGCGGAAAAGGCGGTGGCGTTGACGATGGCGGCCGGGGCAAGGCCACGGACCCAATGGTCGACCTGGGTGCGCACCCCCGACGCCTTCAGCGACGGGACGAAAATCGACAATGTGTCGAACCCCCGCCGCTCGAACACGGCATGAAGGGCGGCGAAGGGGTCTAGATCGTTGGCGGTCAGATAGGAGCGATAGAATACCAGTAGCACGAGGGGCCGGTCAGTATCGCGCACGAAGGCTTCCGGGCAGACGACGCCATGTTCGGGATGCCAGCCGCCCGCCTCCGGCAAGGGTTCGCTGGTCGGCGCGGGCAAATCGACCAACTGCGCGGCCCGCGCCAGTTCGACCAGCGCGGCCCGTGCCGCTCGCTCGCCGCCGGTATCGCACAGCCGCGCAAGCTCTCGCAGGACAGGCACCGGCAAGGTCGATACCGCATCCAGACGTTCGTCGGGCCGCCCGTCTCCAGGCAGGACGGCCAGCGCGATCCGATGCTCGCGGGCCAGCGCCTCCACCTGTTGCAGCCCATAGCTCCAATAGGGCGTGCCGCCGATCAGCCGGATCAGGACCGCCTTGGCGCTGGTCAGCGTGCGCTCGACATAAGTATCGACCGACAAGGGATGCATGAGCGCTGACAGGTTGGCGAGCCTGAGCGAGGGCATATCCTCATGGGCTGCGCGTGCGCCGTGCCATGCCGCCGCGCATGCTCCCAGGTCGCTGTCCGAAAAGGACAGCACCACAAGATCCGCAGGCTGCTGCCCCAGATCCCGCGGGACGGCAGTTTCCTCCATCCCGTGCGTTTCGCGGAAGATGACGTGCATCGGCGGCGTTCAGCCTTCCAGCACCGCGCGCAGGACGCCATGATCGATAGCATCATGCTCGGCGATGGCGACCAGCGTGGTGCGACGCGGCTCGTCCGGCCGCCACGGGCGATCGTAGTGATGACGCACCCGCGCACCCACCGCCTGCACCAGCAGGCGCATCGGCTTGCCGGTCACGGCGGCATAGCCCTTCACCCGCAGGATCCGGTGATCGCGCGCCAGCGTTTCGATCCGGTCCACGAGGTCGGCCGGATCGGCGATCTCACTGAGCGCGATCACCGTGCTGTTGAAATCCTCGTGCTCATGCTCGTCTTCGCCGTCGTGGTGCGAGGGGCGCGCGGCGATATCGTCCTCGGCGGCGGCGCCAAGGCCCAGGATCACACGCGGATCGACCACGCCTTCGGTGAGCTCGATCACCGGCACGGGGCGTGGCGCTTCGGCCGCGATGACAGCGCGGGCAGCGGCGATGCCCTCGGACCCGGCCAGATCGCACTTGGTGAGGAGGACCATGTCGGCGCAAGCGAGTTGATCCTCGAACACCTCGGACAGAGGGGTCTCATGATCGACGCTCGGATCGGCGGCGCGCTGGGCATCCAGCGCGGCGACATCGGGCGCAAACCGACCAGCGGCGACGGCCTCGGCATCGGCCAGGGCCAGCACGCCATCGACCGTGATCCGGCTGCGGATGGCAGGCCAGTCGAACGCCTTGAGCAACGGCTTGGGGAGCGCCAGGCCCGATGTCTCGATCAGGATGTGATCCGGGCGCGGATCGAGCGCGAGCAGCTTCTCGACCGTGGGAATGAAATCGTCTGCCACGGTGCAGCAGATGCAGCCATTGGCCAACTCGACGATATTCTCCGCCGGGCAATCGGGAATGGCGCAAGACTGGAGAATGTCGCCATCGACCCCTAGCGTGCCGAATTCGTTGACCACCACCGCCAGCCGGCGCCCCCCCGCATTGCGGATCAGATGGCTGATGAGCGTGGTTTTCCCCGCGCCCAGAAAGCCGGTAACGATGGTGACCGGCACCTTGGAAAGATCGGACATTCACAAGTCTCCGCACGCCCAGACGACGAATGGCGGGACTTGCCGGTGAAATCACCGGTCGGAGCGCGACGACGGGCGGGCGCGACGAGGCGCCCGTTACCACGCAACCCGTGCAGCCCCAGCCGCACAGCTTCGTCGCTCAGACGGAGAGTTACCGTGCCGTGACCATCCCCTGGATCAGGCAAGAGCGACCGGTGCGCCGGCAGGTCTCCTGGCTCGCGGGTCACAGCTTGATGCACGCCTTCCCAGACTTGCGCTAACACGCTGTCCAGTGGCTGCCCCTGTGCTCAGGAGCGTGTGCATCGCGCTATCCGCTTACAGTTGCAGGGACAGCCGCGGATTTGGAAGCAAGCTTCCGCACCGCATTCCCGATTAAGCCCCTTGCGGGGCACCGGCGCGATCATCGAAGGATAGGATCGCCCTACCCTTCGGACTCAGCCCTAACCGAAATTGGCAGCCAAGCCAATTGATGTTGTTGCTGCATCTTCTTCGCGCCAGCGGCGTATCTCGCCCAGGTTGGCCGCCAGATGCTCGATCGCATCGCATGGATAGGTCCAGAGCGATATCTGGGTGACGCCCTTCCTTATCCTGGAGGTCCCCGAAACGGGCAAGCGTCCATCCTTGCCCCACCGTATCCGCTCGCGGGACGTGATGCCGAGAATATCTTCAACTTGCCGTTGGCTGACGGGTTTGCACGCTATCTGGAAAAGGCGTTCCCGTATGTCATCGAGGAGATCTTCCGCCGCTTGTCGCGAATCCACATCAAAAACGCAGATTTGGCTGGATTTGACGAAGGTTCCCGCAGAGCGGGACATCAACATCCTGATCGCCGCGTCGCGTTCGCCGCGATGCACGCGAAGCCCAAGCGGCATGCAAAGGTCGAGATCGATGGAGACGATGCTGGAGTTGTCGTTGCGCGTGAGTGTGACGCAACGGTCCACGCGGCTACGGTCAAGCAATGGATTGAGGTGGTGCCGCCTTCTTGGACAGTTTGGCGGCTGAGTTAAGCTAATCCCGGTTGTCGTTATGCCGCCTGTTTGATCATCAGATCATGGGGGGCATGCCCCCCATGATCTGATTGCCCGATCCGCC